>JANYEU010000414.1 GCA_025362915.1 Chitinophagaceae bacterium
TGGGTATCTTACAAGCTTGTCTAGGTATCTTACAAGCGTGTGTGGGTTTCTTACAAACTTATATGGGTATCTTACAAGTTTGTGTGGGTATCTTGTAAGCTTGTGTAGGTATCTTAAAAGCGTATGTGGGTATCTTACAAGCTTGTGTGGGTATCTTACAAACTGTAAGATATATTGATAAATACGAAATAGAAAGAAAGAGTCGTTAGTTAGTAACTGGTAACTGGTAAGGTTGAATTTCATTTTGAGGGTTGGGTAGTATAAAGGGTTAAAGTTGTGTTATTATTAGAGCGTAAACATAGGGTATGCAAATTAATCTGCCAAATATTATTTTTAGGGAAGGAAGACCTCACCTAAATCCTCTCCAAAAAGTGGGAGGGGTGGGGTGTATGAACTATTTTTTACAGGGTTTAGCCTGTATATATGATTTTTAACGCGTTTACTTTGGATGATATAGTCATTTTAGTGTTTTCTGTTACCTTCGCCGCATGACGGAAAAAATATTAATCCTCGATTTTGGTAGCCAGTTTACCCAATTGATTGCCCGTGGCGTACGGGAAGCCAATGTGTATTGCGAAATAATCCCTTACAATAAAGAATTTACCATAGATGCCACTCTGAAAGGAATTATACTGAGTGGTTCGCCTTTTAGTGTAAATGAAGAGAATCCTCCTTTGGTAGATGTGGCAAAACTGGCAGCCCAATTGCCTGTACTTGGTGTGTGTTATGGTGCACAAATGACAGCTAAACTTTTGGGCGGACGGGTAGATAAAAGTAATAAAAGAGAATTTGGACGTGCAATATTGTCTATTGCAAAAGATGATGTGTTATTGAATGATGTATCGCCCAGCTCTCAGGTTTGGATGAGCCATAGTGATAGCATCTCTGCCCTTCCAGACGGATTTGAGGTTTTAGCAACAACAGAAAGCATCCCAGTTGCGGCTTTTAAAAGAGTTACAGGAGAAGGATTTCCGCTGTATGGCATTCAGTTTCACCCGGAAGTACATCATTCGGTAGAAGGGAAAAAGATAATCAAGAACTTTTTGGTGAATGTATGTGGCTGTAAACAGGAATTTACGCCTGCTTCGTTCATCCACGAAACAGTAGAAAAACTAAAGGCACAGATAGGCGATGCCAAAGTAATTATGGCACTCAGTGGCGGTGTGGATAGTACTGTTGCTGCTACTTTAATAAGTCGTGCAGTAGGTAAAAATCTCTATGGAATATTTGTAGATAATGGAGTACTGAGAAAAAATGAGTTTCAACAAGTATTAGATATTTATAAGCAATTAGACCTGAACGTGACAGGCATTGATGCCAAGAAATTGTTCTATGATGGATTGGCTGGCAAATCAGATCCAGAAACAAAAAGGAAAATAATTGGGGGATTGTTTATTGATGTATTCCAACAAGAGGCTTCCAAAATGAAAGATGCCAGCTTTTTGGGGCAAGGAACCATTTATCCTGATGTGATAGAAAGTGTAAGTGTTCATGGACCATCTGCCACCATAAAATCGCACCATAATGTTGGTGGATTGCCAGATACGATGAAGCTCGGATTGGTAGAACCATTGCGTTATCTGTTTAAGGACGAAGTACGCAAGGTTGGTTTGGAGTTGGGTATTCCACACGATTTATTATTCCGTCATCCATTTCCAGGACCAGGATTGGCCATCAGGATATTGGGCGAGGTAACAGAAGAAAAGGTAACCTTATTGCAAGACGCA
The DNA here is from genome assembly GCA_025362915.1 of Chitinophagaceae bacterium. Classification (GTDB taxonomy): domain Bacteria; phylum Bacteroidota; class Bacteroidia; order Chitinophagales; family Chitinophagaceae; genus Parasediminibacterium. The sequence goes on from JANYEU010000414.1 coordinate 1,728, forward strand.
GATTATCTGTACACAAAAATGTTGAAAGAAACAGGTTTGTACGATAAGGTTTGGCAAGCTGGCACAATTTTACTACCGGTAAAAAGTGTTGGTGTGATGGGCGATGAACGTACTTATGAATTTACGGTGGCACTTAGAGCCGTAACAAGTGTGGATGGCATGACGGCAGACTGGGCACATTTGCCTTATGAGTTCCTGGCAAACATATCCAACGAAATAATAAATAATGTTCGCGGAATAAACCGTGTGGTGTACGATATAAGCAGCAAACCGCCTGCAACAATAGAATGGGAGTAACCAGTTTTTGGTTGTTAGTGGTTAGCTATAACCTGTGATGGCTAACCACTAATAACTAACTCCTAACAACTAAAAAAACGCACATGAATACATTTTCAACCTTTTCTCTACTTCTTCTATTTCAGATACTTCATTTTAATTCAAATGCACAGAACAGACTAAAAGTTGCCGTGTTTGCACCCATCTATCTGGATAGTGCCTTTAATGGGGATGATTATAAACTGGGTAATGCCAACCTTCCCAAGTATATGCTTGCCGGTCAGGACTTTTATAATGGGGTAATGATGGCAGTGGATAGTTTACAAGCCGCAGGAAGAGACTTGGAGGTATTATTTTATGATAGCAAAGGAAGGGAAAGTCTAAATTCAATAGTGCGCAAACCAGAATTTGAAGGTGTTAACTTAATTATTGCCGCATTCAACAATCGCTTGGATGTAAAACTACTGGCAGATGTGGCACAAAGAAAAAGAATACCGCTAATATCTTCTACTTATCCAAATGATGGCGGGGTAACCAACAATCCATATTTGGTTATGCTAAACACTTCCATAAAAACACATGTGGAGCAGATTTACAAATACCTTCAAAAAAATATTACCACCAATAACCTGATTTATGCGAAGCGAAAAGGACAATTGGAAGATTTGATACAATATTATTTTACCGAAGCAGCAAAAGCAAATCCTTACCCCGCACTAAAATACAAAACAATTGAACTCACTGATTACGTTACAGCACAATCCATTGCTGGTAGTTTAGATAGCAATTTGATTAATACAGTCATTTGCGGTAGCCTCAATGAACCATTTGGGGTGAAACTGGTAAAAGCATTGGCAGCTAATAAAAGCTACGATTGTTCTGCAATGGGGATGCCCACATGGGATGGTTTAAAAGATTTGGATAACGCTGATTGCCATGGAGTGAACCTTACTTTTAGTACCCCTTATAACTTTGTAAGGAGCCAACCAACTGCCGCCAAAATTTCTGCAGCCTACAAGAGTGAATTCTACGGAAGGGCAAGTGATATGTTTTTTAAGGGATACGAAAGCATGTTTCACTTCAGTAGTTTGTTGCTAGAAAATCCGGACGATATTATGCAGCATCTTTCAGATAAAGACTATAAGGTTTTTAATGATTTTATAATAGAGCCTTATAAACCAACTGCCGATGCACCTGAACAATACTTGGAAAACAAGAAATTATACTTCATTAAAAGGCTTGATGGTTCTTATAAATAGGTTCTCCATTGCATATCAAAACCTAATATATTTAAAGCTGTATATATTTATTTAATGATTATTTAAAATTACTTAGGTATAGTTGAATAATTTTTACTAATTTTCGCCACTCTACGACTGCTTCGCTGAAAAAACTGTACCAAAAGGGGCAGGACAATAAAGATTGATTAAGGGCTGTTGAATCAAATCGCATCCTTTAACATTCTTCAACAAACAACAGTAAACAGCTTAACACATATACATTATGAACCATCGCTCGACGGCTTTGCAGAAATTCAAGAACCATGTAGGGATTAAATTCCAATTATACAACAGTCTTTTTGGCTCTCTTCCTTTCCATAGAATTGAAAAAACAGGTATTCTTGTATCCTTGTTATTGGTGGATTGCGAAGAAGGTTATGCAAAAGGATATAGTCCTGTACAAATTCTTGAAGAGTTTTTTAGCAAGCAAACCTCTCTCGTAAAAGAAGAAGAAAAGGCAGACCTATTATTCCGTTTTGTTCAATACATAGAAAGACAGGTTGTACTGTTTGATGCCTTGGAAGATGCTGCGTTTACGGAGATAAACGACATCAATGGAAAAGGTACCATGAAACACCTGGAGATTCTTGTAGAGCAAAAGGATTCTCAAACTGAACTATCAGATAAGCTGAAGGATTTTAATATAGAACTTGTATTGACAGCGCACCCAACGCAGTTTTATACTGGGGCTGTATTGCGTATCATTCACGATATTTCCAATTCTGTCAATCATAATAAGGAAGCACAGATATATACCTACCTACAACAATTGGGACGTACCCCTTTCTTCCAGCACGCAAAGCCAACACCTTACGATGAGGCAATGAGTCTGTTGTGGTATTTGGAAAATGTGTTTTATGCTGCAACAGGAAAGATTATAAGTAACCTAAAGAATAGTTTTCCAGATTGTATGAGTGCCGATAACCCTGTTATCAAGATGGGTTTCTGGCCTGGGGGCGATAGGGATGGCAATCCATTTGTAAATGCCGAAACAACATTAAAAGTTGCCAAAGCCTTGCGTAATGGCATTATAAAATGCTACCACTCTGAGTCGAAAAAACTTATGAGAAGGCTGACATTTAAAGGCGTGGAAAACTTACTTTCTCAACTAGAACGGAAATTGTACGACCATCAACATAACCCTGACCGTCAAGAAAAAATAACCCAACAATCTATCCTTGATGTGCTTTATGAAGTCCGCAGAATGATAGTCTATCAACACAACGGTCTCTTTTTAGAGTTGGTAGATAGTTTTATTAGTAAAGTAGAGGTGTTTGGAATGCACTTCGCTTCTTTGGATGTCCGTCAGGATAGTAGCATTCACGTAAAGGTTATTGATATTATTGCAAAGAAATCTGATGTATTACCGTCAGATTATTCATCATTATCCAGCACAGATAAGATGAAAGCCCTTTTTAGCATCAACAAGAATGTAGATGAAAACATCCTTACAGATGATGTACATAAAGACACGGTAAGGGTTACCGCCGCCATCAAAAAGATACAGGAAACGAATGGCGAGGCGGGTTGCAACAGGTATATCATCAGCCAATGCAACAGTGCCTTGAATGTGATAGAGGTTTATGGTTTGTTCTTGATGAGCGGATGGAAAGCGGAAGAATTGAGTGTGGACATAGTACCGTTATTTGAAACTGTGGATGACCTTCAAAATGCTTCCGACATTATGAAAGAGTTGTACGAACACCCACTTTACAGTACGCATTTGTTGAGCCGTAAGAAAAAACAAACAATCATGCTTGGCTTCTCCGACGGCACAAAAGATGGTGGTTACCTGATGGCAAACTGGAGCATTTATAAGGCTAAGGAAGAACTGACTGCCATATCCAAACAATACGAGATAGACGTGGTTTTCTTCGATGGTCGTGGTGGTCCGCCAGCAAGGGGTGGTGGAAAAACGCATCAGTTCTATGCATCCATGGGTAATAAGATTGCCAATAAAGAAATACAATTAACCGTACAAGGGCAAACAGTCAGTAGCAATTTTGGTACTGTTGATAAGGCACAGTTCAATATGGAACAATTGCTTCATGCGGGGTTGTCTCATAATATTTTTGGGAATAATGAAATAACCATTTCGCCAGAAGAAGAGGCGTTGATCAATGTATTGGCAGATAAAAGTTTCAAGGCGTATGTAACGCTGAAAGAGCATCCATATTTTGCTGATTATCTTAGCAATGCAAGTGCGTTAAAGTTCTATGCACAAACCAACATTGGTAGCCGCCCTGCCAAAAGAGGGGCTTCTTCCAAACTTTCTTTAAAGGATTTGAGGGCTATTCCTTTTGTAGGAGCTTGGAGTCAGTTGAAACAAAATGTAACGGGTTATTATGGTGTAGGCACTGCGTTTCAGCAGATAGAAGCAGAAGGAAGATGGGCGGAATTGGAAAGTTTGTATGCACATTCCCTATTCTTTAGAACGTTATTGGATAACTGCCAAATGGCGATGCAAAAATGTTTCTTCCCATTGACCGCATTCCTTAAAGACCATCCGGTGTATGGGGAAATTTGGAATATGGTGCATGATGAATATGAATTGACCAAAAAATATGTATTGAAACTTTCTGGTAATACAGAATTGATGGACAATTATCCTGTAGATCAGTTGTCTATCCAAATGCGAGAACGTATTGTGTTGCCGTTAGTAACCATCCAACAATATGCCATCACCAAAGTAAGACAATTGGAAGAAAAATTGATAAGCAATGCCCCGATAAAAGCCACTTACGAAAAGTTGGCCATGCGTTGCAGCTTCGGTATTATCAATGCGGGTAGAAACTCGGCCTAATATAAACGGTTATAAACAAAAAGTGCAGCCACTCGATAGTAGTGGCTGCACTTTTTTTATTGAAGATTATAAACCACTATTAGTTTAGAAACAATAGCAATCATGAAAGGATTTATGCTCGAGCATCCAGATTTTCGGATAGTACTTTACTAGTTGGGTATTAATGGGCTGGATGGTATTTATCTAAGCGAAGCCACAAGTGAAACACTTGCGGTAGCAGCGAGTCCGTGCAGCACACTGACTTGGCTTGCGGCAGCTGGGTGATACTTGTATTTTAATAACGTTGAACAAATTGGTTTGTAGAAAACCTCTGTGCTTCGAATTCAAAAAAGTTTTTATAGTGATTTTCATTATTAATACCTTCTAACCTGTAGGGAATACTAAAATAGGGAATATCAGCATAAATGTATTTGGCAAACAGCTTTTCAATACTACATGGCGCAAATTGGTTAACTAGCTTATTAAACCATGTATTCAATAATTGATATTCACCAAATTGAAAAGTATGAATGTTTTCGTGTGCTATGGTTTGTGTATAATTATCCAAATCTTTACTATAACAAATAACACGTCCACTACTGGATCCGCTAACTGCATTACCATAATTTTGGTTGGTAAACAATAAGTCATTTCCTTTGAAGGTTAAGACCCCAAGTGATAAACTTCTTACAAAGTCTATTTTTACATATTTATTATCCGCATTATGATACTGACTTATTGATAAAACAGAATTAATAAAGTACGGTAAAAACCGAAAGCAACACTTTTCACTGCCAACAGTTGAGAAATCAACCCTTACTGGTCCATACTCAAAATGCCAATCCTTTAAGAATGGTTTATCTAATGCGGAACTTTCAATTATGGATGAACCTGCAGAATGTAAAATTTTTGGAATGATATAGGTTGCAGTGTTGTTAGCCTCTGTTATAAAATTGTAGGAAGACTTTTTACCAGCATAATGCAAAAAACCACCAATACTTCCTTGCCAAATACCTTTTATCAGATACTTTTTCCAATCGCTATTTTTAGGTTTGTTTATTACAGCACCTACACCAGAAGTAACAACGCCAAAGCCCACGTTGTAGATTAGCAATTGATTATCTTGATTTTGTGAAAGTACTATTGACGGAACAAAAATGGCAATCGATATAAAGTATTTTAGCATAAAGTGTAAGAAAAAAAGGGCAGTTTAGCCAATGTCTAAAACTGCCCATTACAAAGAAAATTACTGAACGGTTACCTGTGGCAAATAAGTAATATTTACAGATAACAAATTTAATGGCTGTCCATTTATTGCATCAGAAACCTGCTCACCCGTTCCAATATAAAAATCTAAACTCTCGCCAGAACTGTATGAACCTAGCATGGCTGGTGTAATTGTAATGAAAGAACTTGTAGAATCCAATATTACATACTGTGAAGTACCTGTTGTGGTTTGTAAGTTGGAAGGCACTATTGCAAAAACGGTAGCCCCGATATATGAATCTGTAGCGGGAGAACCACCCATGACGTGCACTTTACTTGGATTTGTCGAAGTAGCAGAACTATTAGAGAATCCACCTGTCCACCTTAAGGTTAGTCCTGTTATTTTATTGATAGTCCAGCTACTTAACTGTTTCACATCAACTACTAATGGTGTTGGGCTATTTAGCTTTGCTTTTACAGCATTTCCATTTATATTAAACGTACTAGTATTACCAAAAAAGCTTGTGTACATCTTATTTAAACTCGTATCTATGGTACTAGATTTATAGTAAAGTCCAGAACTTTCTCTGTTGATAGATACACCATTAACGGATAAGGTCTTTACCCCCATAGCGTCGGGGAACTTTCCTTCAATATGGAAAATGCTTGAAAATGCACCCGCACTGTTTTGCATGTTACTAGAAATTAATGCTACATTACCAATAACTTGGCTGGCTGAATTATTATTATCCTTATTACAAGATGACAATAAACAAACAAATACTACCGCACTTAAAACTAAATTTAAACTTTTCTTTTTCATGTTTTTTCTTATTACAATATTATTAAAAAATTAATTAAAAACAACAATCCTTCTTAAGCCAATTTGTTGTACTAAATAAAAATGCGATAATACCTGGTGCCGCATTCAAAACTGGTTGCGTCTGAATATATTGATGTTTTGCATAAAAGGTACTTTTATTATTTGCTTGGTTTACGCAAACATGACTAGAAGACGTACAATTCGAATAGTTTAGTTGACAAACAATTTGAAATGCACCTGTCTTTGGCACTTCAACATCAAATTCTTCAAAATTTATTAAACTTTGTTGTACAATTTGATAGTGATTAAAAGTATAAATTTTTGTAAAAAAAGTAGTAGCTATATTGTTTTTCAATACCTGCACGGTTACTGTCATGTCACAACTAGGGCTCGTAGTACCATCTAGAGTTGGCCCTATAGGTTGCCCAGATTCTAGATTGTTAACAACTATGTGCGCAAAAGCTTTTGTTGTTGTTGTGTTGTCTGTGCTATTTTTAAAGTCTGGGTTACAGGAGCATAAAAATACATTCGACAGGAAAAACAGATACAAAATCTTTTTTAGGTTTGAATTTGAAATGTTCATTGTAGTTATCAATTTAAGTCTTAAAAATAATTATTTATCAATTGAAAATAGTGGCTATACGCCTTTAATATCTAAAATATTAAGGCGGTTTCACAGCAAATAGTTTTCTTTTTTTCATTGCAAGTAGTTTTAATAAGTAATTGAAATATGTTGACCTTTAATTGTATAAATAATTAACTACAATTGTTTATTTATTTCCAGCAAAAATATACGGCTTTTCCTGAAATAAAACCCCGTATTTATACAGGTAAAATGGGAAAAGAGTAGCCAACTAGCTATAAAACCCCCGTATATATACGGGGGTTTGCAAAAAGATCCGTTTTTGATTATGGTAGTTTTACATTTGCAAGATATATAACACGCAGACCGCCTAAATTAAAGCCCTGATGATAAATGTTATTTTGTGCGATGCTTCCCAAAAAGACATCCAATTTTCTAAAGAACTACTGTATAGTTGCCCTTCCATACACGTTGCCGCAACAACCTGTGGTAACACACAATTGTTGCAGCTTCTGCAAAAGCAGATATCGTCAGATATAATTGTTCTGGACATTAACCTGCCTTTTACCAACGGGTTGGCTTTTATCAAAGACATTACCCGCTTCTATCCTTCTTACAAGGTACTGGTGCATAGTCATATAGACGATATGGAAATAATAACAAGTGCAATAACTCATGGTGCAGTTGGTTTTTTATATAGAAAAGACATTGTGCCGGCTTTTCTGGAAGAAGCCATTACACGGGTTCATACAAATGGGTATTATACAGACATGCTAGTACACAAAGAAATATATGATAGCGCAAAACAGCAGAAGCCTAAGCTACCAGCTAAAGGTATTTTTAGCATTACTAAAAAAGAAGAGGCTGTTTTTAAGTTGCTGCCAACTGGTAAGACATATAAAGAAATGGGGCAGATACTAGCACTGAAAACACGAACCATAGAATGGCATGTGGACAATCTTTTCAGTAAGCTTGGCGTAACAACAAGGGCAGGTGCAATTGAGATAGATAGTTTTAAAATTGCAGATGCGAGTTTTATTTCCTGAATAATGTCCACTAGGTAAGATGCTTGGCATCTCTACGCTCCCTATTTCCCATTCTCGCGCAAGTCTTCCAAAGGATGACTTGTGTGTATTAGTTAAACCAGTTTCTAACTGGAATTCGCTCAAATAAAGTTTACAGAAAAGAAGGGTTCTCATAAGCTGATTTCTAACGGACACTCCTTTTTCTACTTCGTAAAGATGCAGATTTATTTAGTATAACAATAAAAAAAATTGCTACGGTTTCGATGACTAACCCTATGAGGGCTTTAAGCCCTCATAGGGTTTTTGGTTTTGGTTTTTGGTTTTGGTTTTTGGTTTTGATTATAGATGTGTTGAAAAACACCAACATCAGCCAGAAATATATAGTTTCTGCCTTATAGAACATTAGCTAATGGGGAGTACGAACAATAGCTAATTTTCTTCCTTCCAAAAAATAATTCCCCTTTTTCAAAAATTCTTTTGGTATTATGAAATATTTACCATTTATCTTTGAAACCTAACAATAAGTACCTAAGGAATATACAATTACTGTCTTTTTGGTTCTTGCTCGCAAATATGCTATAGCCTAATGATACTAAGGGACTATTAGTTACTCCTTCAAAGTTTTCTCCTCAAACGTTTCGTTACTTAACGCAGAATCAGAAAACCGCTCACCGTTCAAACATAATTTGGTGCCAAAACAATTTATTTCGGAGGCAAAACAATTTATTACTGCGCCGAAATAATTAATTACCGCACCAAAACAATTTATTTC
>JANYEU010000422.1 GCA_025362915.1 Chitinophagaceae bacterium
AATTGGCCAAAAGCCGCTACGTGGATGTAAACAAAGAAAAATACAACAACTATATAACGTACGATTCACCCGCTAAAGTGAAAAATAGAAAGGGAGAAGTGGCCATGTTTGCGCACAAGGGACCTAGAACAAACGGCATTATCGTAGATACCATGTTCAAATCGCGTACCACATTGGGCAAAAGCCTGATTATATATTTCAGCCTCCACAAAGGGGATGCGCCACCAGCCGGAGCATTGGAAGTGTTGGAAAATCCGAATATCTTTATTAGCAAAACGGCGGCGCAATTGGGCTATAACCCCGCAACGGGAATGGTAATATTCAACATCTATAACCCAAATAATGATCTTGGTGCATTCTGGGTGAAAATAGGACAGACCTAAGAAATATGAGTTATGAAATATGAATTATAAGTTTTTAGATACATTGTTGGGATGATTATTCTAGTGATTGCAATTCCTCCGCTATTATGATTTTCAACTTTCGACTTTCAACTCGCGCAATCCAAATTACTGATTTTGGGAATAATACTACTGTCGATGAACAGTGGGAAGTATTGTTCGTTTACTTTGCGGACAATTAAATCATTAAATAAAACAAAAAAATTATGAAGAAGATTATTTTGGCAGTTGCGCTAGTGGCATCAACAGTGGGTATCTACTCGTTTACCACCAAAGCGGGTGGGGATGTGTATAGTGCAGATATTACCAAGAGTAAAGTGGATTTTATTGGTAGTAAGGTAGATGGTTACCACACAGGATCTTTTTCATTGAAAGATGGTGAAGTTATTGTAGAAGGCGGAAAGATAACAGGCGGTAAATTTACCATCGACCTTTCTTCTTTAAAAGTGACAGATGGTTCACCAGATATGTTGACAGACCATTTAAAATCTCCAGCTTTCTTCGATTTATCTAAAAGCACTGTTGCTACTTTTTCTATTTCCAGTGTAAACTACATGGCTGCCAACAAAGCAGAAGTAAATGGTATCCTAACCCTGAAAGGCGTTACCTCTCCAGTAAAATTTATTGCTTATATCCGTAATGTTGACGAAAAGAAATTGTTTGCAGAAGCTGCGTTAACAATAGATAGGACATCTTTTGGAATGAGTCATGATCCTTCAGGTCATGTAGCTGATGATGTACAAATAAATGTGCATTTATTTGCTAAAAAATAGTAGAAATATAAATTTAGGTATAGAATTTGTTTTGAATATAAAGCCCCTCAGGAAAAGAGGGGCTTTTTGTTGGGAAATAAAGCATTGAATGCTTTGTTTTTATCACTGTGAAAACAAAGAAAAATAACACATTAGGTACACAAAGACTTATCAAGCACTTTGTGTTACTTTGTTAAATGCCTTGTGTTCCTTTTGGTTAAGTATTAAAACATTGTAAATGCAACTTTATTAACAGCGGATGGCTAACTTAACACGAAAGATTGTATCATAAAGCTAACTTTGCTAAAGAAACCCCTATTTTGATATGAATGACTTATCTTTTGACAACGTAGAAAACGCATTTGCCTACAAGACTGACAAAGACTTGAAGTTATCCCATTTTTTGTTTAATACAATGGGGTATCCGCTGTTTGTACCGGTTGCTACCAGGGCTACTCCCCTATTGATGAAGTTTGGATTGCCAATGGTAAACAAATTGGTACAAAGAACCATCTTTAAGCAATTTGTAGGCGGCGAAACATTGGCAGCAACCGCTCCCTTGGCAGCGTTGCTGGATAAATACAATGTCAAGGTCATTCTTGATTATGGCATTGAAGGCAAGGAGGGGAACGAAAACTATGAAAAAGCAACAGAAGAGTTTATTAATGTAATAAGATATGCAGCTTCGCAACCTAACATTCCGTTTATAAGCGTAAAGGTTTCGGCAATTGCCAGCAATGAGCTAATGCAAACCATGAATGATGCGCCGCGTTTGCGTAGTGGCATTCATGACCATGAAGAAGAAGAGGCAGCATGGGATGAAGTGGCCGACCGTATGTATAGGATTTGTGAGGAAGCGGCTAAATATAAGATTGGCGTAGTAGTGGATGCGGAGGAAAGCTGGTTTCAAGACCCTATAGATAGATTGACCATAGAAATGATGGAAGAATTTAATAAGGAGGAAGCCATCGTTTACAATACATTGCAACTATACAGACACGATAGGTTAGACTTTTTGAAGCTATCGCACAAGATTGCCGAACAACGCGGCTTTATATTGGGCGTAAAACTGGTACGTGGTGCCTATATGGAAAAGGAAAGGGCAAGGGCAAGCCAAAGAGGTTACCCATCCCCCATACAACCAGATAAGGAAAGTACTGATAGGGATTATGATGCGGCACTGAAATATTGCATTGATAACCTGAAAAATATTGCCTTTGTTGTGGCATCGCACAATGAAAAAAGCAACCTGCTTGCTACAGAATTGATGGAGGCAAAGGGCGTAGAACATAATCATCCACATATACACTTTTCGCAGCTGTATGGTATGAGTGATAACATTAGTTTCAACCTTGCCAAAGCTGATTATTCGGTAAGTAAATACCTACCTTTTGGCCCAATAAAAGAGGTGATACCTTATTTGATGAGGCGTGCGCAAGAAAATAGCAGTGTAAGCGGACAAACAGGAAGGGAACTAAGTTTGATAAAGAAAGAGATGGAAAGAAGAAAAGCAACTGCACAGTAAATGTACAGTTGCTTTTTAATTAAGTTGATTGGATTTTCTTTAAATACCAGAAAGTTTTTCTTAGATTGAATATCAAAACGAGGTATTACAAATATAGCATCGGAGAATAAAAATATAAATAGTAAATTCTTTATAATAATAGTAGTAAAAACCCTGCAAAATTCTTGAATTCTTATTTAACCCCGCTATTATCAACAGCCATTACAGGTGTAGCCCCCAATTTCTTTATTATTTGCATCACTTTTATGGCAGTGCCAAGATGCGATGTGCTATCTCCATTTATTACTACAGAAGGTTTGTCTGTTTCGTTGGCAAGATAAGTTTTCAATTCCCCTTCCAGACTATCAATTGGCACAGGCTTCTGACCAATGTATAACTTCTGGTCTTTATCTACCGTAATTACAACTGTTTGCTTGGCCTTGGTATCGCTCTTTGCCTTGGGATTGGAAACCTTGATAACATTAGGATTGGCCAAAGTGGAAACAATAAGGAAAAACAACAAAAGGATAAACAATATATCGTTTAGAGCACCTGTATGTACTTCGGGGTGAGTCCTTAATCTTTTACGTATGTTCATGTTAAAACTATGAGAGTGGTTAAAAGATTATCTTGTAGGCTCTTGTAGCATATCAATAAAATCGGCACTGGCAGATTCCATTTTATTGGCAGTCTTATCTATCTGTGTGCTCAAATAGTTGTAGCCCACGTAAGCAATAAGACCAATGATCAAACCAGAGGCACTGGTAACCATCTTTGTATATATACCGCCGGCAATAGTGCCCAAAGTATATTCGCCAGTAGAAGCAATGCCATAAAACAACTGCACCATACCCACAATAGTACCCAGAAACCCAAACATTGGAGCAATACCGGCAACCAAGGAAAGAATGGAAAGGTTACGCTCCATCTTATACATCTCTAGTTTACCTACATTTTCCATGCTCTTCTCAATGGCATCTATGCTTTTACCAATACGCTGTATGCCCTTATCAATCATACGACCCACCGGATTGTTGGCACTCTTTGCAAGGTTCCTTGCAGCAGATACATTACCTGTGATGATGTTATCGCGAATGATGTTCATAAAACCGGCATCTATTTTAGACGCCTTGCTGATGGCAATCAATCTCTCGAAGAAAACAAAAAGGGTGATAACCAACAAAAAATAAAGCGGATACATGATGAAACCACCTTTTTGAAGAAGATCCCACATAGAAATCTTTTCCACTACGGGAATAGCATTAGCAATAGCCTTACTTGTAGAATCGGCAATGGTATTAGTGATTTGCAGTAAATAAAACATGGGCGACCTATTTTAATAATGGCTAAAATAGCCTCTATGAAAGTGATTGAAGAACCGTGTGGATAAATTTAGAAATGATTAACTCTTTTCCAATGCTTATACACCTTCAAAGGGAACAGACGATACGCTATTACAATAGTTTAATTGGAACTAAGTTGAAAGTGAAAAGTCGAAAGTGAAAAGTCAAGAGTTGATCACAACTGATTAACTCTTGACTTTCTACTCTCGACTTTCTACTATTACTTATTAACTTCTTTATTTCCCTTCTTTTTCTTTCATCTTCATCATCCCTATTATCTGTTTCATGGTTTTATCCATTCCTTCCGCACTACCATCCAAGAAGATTACATTACCAGTACCCAATTCGGCAAAGTTTTTAATGGCTTCCGTCCACATGCTGAATAATATTACATTGGTATCTAAATTTGCTTCCTTCATTTGTTCTGCCGCCTGACTCATACCTCGTGCAACCTCCTCGCGGAACAAGGCAACACCTTGTCCGCGTAATCTTGCCGCTTCTTTTTCCGCTTCCGCAGATATCTTAATGGCATTCCCTTCTGCTTCAGCAGCTTTTGTTTTAGTAATCAATAAAGCCTGACCTTCATTCTCCGCCGCAGCTTTCAGGTTATTGCTAGCCACAACCTTACTCATGCTATCCATTACGGCCTTATCGAAAGTGATGTCATTTATCTGCAAATCTTGTAAATGATAACCCCATTCTTCCAATGAATGATCAATCTGTTCCTTCACATATTCAACTATTCCCCTTCGGGCAATCAATATTTCAGCCTGTTTCTTTGTAGCCACAAAAGCACGGATAGAACCTTCAACCGTACGTATCAATGCCTGCATCAAGTCCTTATCACTAATAAATTTAAACGCCACTTTCTTTACTGTTTCCTCATCGGCATTCTGAACAGAATACAATAGCATACTTTTAAAGTAAACATTTGCCTGATCAATGGTCACCGCTTGAAACTCAAGCTCCACACTACGGTTTTGTATGCTGATGCGCTTATAAATTTGCTCGATTACAGGTATCTTAAACCTTAACCCTGGCAATAATATGCGCTTATATTTACCAAACATCACTATCACAGCAATGGTACCTTGGTTTACGGTAAGTAGCCCACTGAAAACAATGAATGCGAGTACAAATAGCCACCAAAAATGAATGAGGAATTCCATAATTACTAATTTTCGGGGAAGATAACGGGATTAAATCCAATTATCATTGATGTTTATAAATAATTAATCCACTTAGTGCATCAATCCTATCAATTCTATTGCCTGTTTTGCTTCTTTTACATCATGCACACGCAATATATTAGCTCCTTGTTGCAATGCAATGGTGTTTACAACCGTTGTTCCATTCAGTGCTTCGGCAGCATTAATGCCCAATGGTTTATAAATCATACCCTTTCTAGAAACGCCCACCAGTAAAGGTTTATCAAGTATTTTGAAAGCATTTAAAGACTTTAAAAGTTGATAATTATGTTCTATTGTTTTACCAAATCCAAAGCCTGGATCAATTATAACATCCTTAATGCCAGCCTTTTTATAAACATCTATCCGTTCAATAAAATAGTCCAGAATATCATTGGTTGTATTTTGATAAATGGGATTATCCTGCATTGTTTTAGGTGTTCCCTGAATGTGCATACAGATATAAGGCACATTCAAACTCGCAACCGTTGGTATCATATCCTCATCAAACACACCACCACTTATATCATTTACCATACAGGCTCCTGCATTTACGGCTGCCTTGGCAACAGCAGCATAATAAGTATCAATAGATATATAAACATCAGGAAAAGCTTTGGCAATAGCTTCTATCACAGGCACTACCCTATCTATTTCTTCATTAGCAGCAATAGGTTCACTACCAGGTTTGGTAGATTGTCCACCTATATCTATTATTGTTGCTCCCTCAAATATCATCTTTTCAGCCAACAGAACAGCTTCACTTATTTTGGTCTTTCTACTGTCTGCAAAAAAAGAATTTGGGGTTGCATTAATAATCCCCATTACTATTGGCTTATTCAGTATTAAAACCTTTCCTTTGCAGTTAAGGACAAACGTTTTTTTGTTTTCGTAACATTGCATATCTGTAAAAGTAATTGATTAGGATAATTGGTTTGAATTTATACCCTTAAACATGAAAAAAGTATTATTAATCATTCGTTGGATAGTTGGCTTACTCTTTATCTTTTCTGGGTTGATAAAAGTAAATGACCCACTTGGGCTCAGTTACAAGATGCAAGAGTTTTTTGAGGTTTGGGGTATTGACTTCGTCAACAAATACTCTCTCTTTTTAGCCTTGATCATGAACATGCTTGAGGTAAGCTGCGGCATTGCACTTTTGATTGGTTTCAGGATAAAAATCACCACACGTTTGTTGCTCGTCTTAATTATCTTTTTCACATTCCTAACTGGCTATGCCGTATTGAGCGGAAAGATAAAAACTTGTGGTTGCCTTGGCGATTGTCTTCCACTTACTGCTGTACAAAGCTTTATAAAAGATTTGGTACTATTGGTTATGATTGTATTGTTAGCATTATTTGATAAGGATACAACCCCTGTTTTCTCCAGAATCACAACCAATACAATCCTGATGGTGAGCATTATGGCTTGTGTACTAATACAGGATACGGTCTTGAACTATCTACCTTGTATAGATTGCCTTCCCTTTAAGGTAGGTAATAACCTTGTTGAGCAGATGCAGAAGCCCAAGGATTATGTGCCAGACAGTACGGTAATTACCTATCAATACAAGAAAGGTGGCAAGACAATAGAGTTTGACCAAAGTCACTTTCCGGATGACTTTGACAGTACGTATATTTTTGTAAGTAGGTATGACAAGTTGATTAGAAAAGGTACCCGCGGCGCAAAGATTACCGACTTTAACCTGACAACGCAAAGCGGAAACGATACCACACAAGCCATGCTTGAATTGCCTAAATACGTGATGGTGATGGGAAACTCATCTCATCCAAACTTTTACAGTTGGCATACCGATTTATTGAAAGTGAGGGATTATTGCAAAGCAAATAATATTTCTTTGTTTTACATCACACCACAATCTGGAGAGGAAACATCCATATTGGCTAACGACAAGATTACTGTTCTAAAATGCGATGCCACCATTATAAAAACGGCGGCAAGAGTAAATACCACTTATTATTTGATGAATAAAGCAACGGTAGTAAATAAATTCAGTGATAAAAGCATCAATAAGATTATGGATGCACTGGAACAATTAAAAGCCCTTTAATACCAAACTTACCACATAGACACAGTAGGCACATAGGATTTTCCATTAGTTTGAACAAGAAAATATAGCAAAAAGGTTTCTCTTTTATATAGGCCATCTATGTGTACTGAAAGTGCAACGCTTCTTACCTTACCCTTTTTTCTATGTGCCTATTGTGGTGGTAACCCTATTTACATCATTAACTCCTACTGGTAGAATTAGTGCCACCTTCCAATAATGCGCATACACATTTATCTTGCCCTTGTTGATGGTAAGACTATCGCCACCATTGCTGCCATAGCCACCAGAACCATAGCCTCCGGCAATAATATACAACTCATTTCCTTGAAACATTAATGTTCGGCAATACGTTTCAAAGCTTGCCCATGTCTGTTCATTCAAGATGGGTGCTTGCGGAGTAATATTTGTCATCACAAACGTAGCTCGGTTATCTGCATCCGTACTATCCCTATCCTCCGACGGGCAAAGATGCCCTCTGTCAAAACCACTATTGGTATAATTACTGGTAGTTACGGCATTATAACCTGCTGGTAAGGTTGTGTCAGAATTAAAACAATTGCACCTGCTTACATTGCCTTTCCAAGCCGTACTTAGATGCCAACTACTCCAGTTTGGCTCTCCATAAGTATTATTGTAAGAGACAGTATATTGACTTTTTGAAATTAGATAATTATTCGAATCTGTGGAATTGGAGGTGGCATTACTAGGGTTACCCATTGCCATATTGTTATCCCTTGTGGGGATGGTATCTGTATTAGGTGCATTAGAAATTGAATATCCACAACCGTTGGTGCCGAAAGTAGAAACAGTACGACCTGTACCACTGCCAGAAATAGTTATATCATCTATATTCAAACGCCCGCCACTAAGTTTTCTTATCTGAAAACGAATCTTACCGATATGTGGTTTAATAAATGTCACCATCTTAAAACCATCATCCTTGGTAATGACACTCTCGCCCACCATTTGCCATGTTTTTGCACTATCGATAGAGCAGTATAATGCCCAAACGCTCGGTGCATCACTACCATAACGCGCATGATATAAGGTAATTAGTTTTGTATTACCCCCTTGGTAGTCAAAACCCATCGTTACTATCCCTTGTTTGCCGATACGTATAGACTTATTTCCATTCTTTTTATCTAATGATGATTGACCAATCAGTGCATTATTAAAAGTCCATGAACCAGAAGCCAGTGTAATCTTTTCGAGAAGATAACTTTGTTTGCTACCTTGTTCCACACCTTCACGCAAAGGGATTGTTTTCTGTGCGCTGATAGTAAAACTTGCAGCGCAAAGGATAAACAACCATAAAATCTGTAAATGACTATTTCTTTTCTGCATAAGAGGTGTATGAGGCAAGATCCATGAGTAGGCGATTGCTTCAAAAGTAAAGGTAATCTAAAAAATAGGAGGCACGTAAAACGATTTGGTGAAAATAATTTAGTAAAATGGCTATTTTTTGAAAAGTATTTGCAACTTATTTGCTGATTCAAGCAGGGTGTCGGATCTACTTTTTTATGCTATCTATGGTTTATGGCTTGAGAAGAGTAGATTTGCGGCAATGAAAAGAATAATTATAACGGGAAGCAATGGCATGATTGGTAAGTTGATACTACAAGAATGTCTGGAGCGGGAAGATGTGGGTACGATAACTTGTATAACTAGGATGACATTGGGCTTTAAACATGAAAAGTTGGTTGAGGTAATACACACTGATTTTACTGATTACATCGCCATAGAACAGCGGTTGCAAAATCAGGATATTTGTTTTTATTGTATCGGTGTATATACGGGGCAAGTTCCCAAAGAGCAGTTTAACAAGGTAACCATCGATTTTACAAAGTTTTTTAGTGAAGCCTTGAAACGGAATAGTCCTACTGCAACCTTTTGTTTTTTGAGCGGACTAGGTGCTGATAGCACAGAAAAGAGTAAGGTTCTTTTTGCCAAGGCTAAGGGGATTGTCGAGAATAGATTATTGAAATTAAATTTTGCCAACACATATATTTTCAGACCAGGCTATATCTATCCCGTAACACCAAGGAGAGAGCCTAATGTTGTTTATGGATTGATGAGGTTATTTTACAAGCCAGTTTCTTTTATTTATCCCAATATTGGTGTTTCATCAAAAATGTTAGCACACAAAATGGTGGAGGTAGGTATTAACGGAGGCGAGAAGGTAATATATGAGAATGTGGATATAAGGAATTAATGAAAAATGTGGAATATTGAACCACTGATAGAACTAAAAGCAAGAAATGCCATTGAAAAATCTTATTGCTTCTTTGAGGCTTAGAGCCTTTGTGGCATCCTTTGCACATCTAAAACTAAAACTTGGGGGCATTACATTTAATAGGATGCGTTCTATCGAATGAGCCACTTTTCACGATTGATAATTCGTAACCACCTTGACTACTATTGAAAGCTGCAAGACTGGAAGCTGTAACATCATAGCTAACAGTCATTTTTAAATCATTTAATTGGTATCCAACCACTGGAATAAAGGAATCCCTGTAACGGTAGTATAAACCTAAAATCAATTGCTTGGCGCCATCACCACTAAGGTTTCTGTTGGCATTCATTCCCAAGACTGCTTCATTGTTTCCGCCAGATTTACTTAAATAGATATTGGGATTTAATATCAAAAGGTCTTGTATCTTGAAATTACTATTGAAAAACAGTGTGGAGCGGATGGGAACTGTGGCATCCACATCGCTATTGGCAGCAAAAAAACTTTCGGTTGGCTTGTTAATGTGCATGGCACTATAACCAACATTTAAATAGACTGTTTCAGAAACAAACCAAGCATAGTTCAGCCCTATTTGCATATCAAAATAGGTAACATTGGTTCTGGCAAAACTCTCCCCTCCATTTATTTGCGAGCTAGTGTTGAAGAATTGACCATTCCACTGATTATCGAAAGTTAATTTACTTAAATCTATACTCTTATTTACCGCCCCTAAGTTAACGCCCAAGCTTAGCAAACTAGAATTACCAAGCAATTGATGATAGGCAATAGATGCGTAGCCTTGTGTACTGCTAAGATTTCCACTGCCTGCCTGATCTTTATAGATAGTGCCACCAAGACCTATCCAACTATTTTGTAACTTCCCATTCAGCACTTTTACATCTCCCCATAAACTAGACGTTTGGTAGGGAATAGATGCAACGTTTGCCCATTGATTGCGATAATTGCCCCCCAAACGATAATCATAATCTGGATTGAAGCCGGCGTTTGCAGGGTTTACTAGCAACGGCGCATTGAAATACTGAGAGAAATGCAACCCCTGCGCCGAGGCAACACCAAAGCAGCAAAGAAAAATGAGCGATATATAATTAGTTGCTTTCATCTATTTTAGTAAAGTAATATCTCCAGTTTTTTTATAAGGATAACCATTTGTATAAGTGATATCCAACGTATATGTATAAACATCTGGAGCCAATACCTTGCCATTTAATCTGCCATCCCAAGCACCATTTACATTACTGGTTTCAAATACCTTTTGTCCCCAACGGTTGTAAATAATCCATTTCATTTTATCAATACCGTATCCCCTCACTTGTACAGTTCGGTTAGTGCCGTTAGGTGCAATAGCATTTGCAACATCGGCAATAGGGGTTACCAAAGCTTTTATATCTTGCTGGGTAGTATCCGAACAACCACTGAGATTAAAGGCAATCAGGCTTACCCTGTAAGTTCGGCTGGCATTGTATAAATGAGAGATGGGGGTATTGAAATCTGAAGTGATTAAGGTATCCCCATCATCCAAAATCCATTTATACTGTACTGCATCTATTGATTGGTTTGTAAATACAACATCGGTATTTGCCTTTGGAGGATTGGGCGAATAACTAAAGGCAGCATTAGGTTTGGGCTTTACATTTAATGTAAAACTGGTATTATCTACCTTATTGCAAGTAGAATTGTCTATGGCATTTAATTTAATTGTATAGATGCCAGTATCTTTATAATGGTGGATAATATTGATATCAGAGCCGGTGTAAGTAGTTCCATCACCAAAATCCCAATTGAATGTTTCGCCACCAAGAGAATTGTTTGTAATAACTGCATCATAAGGGGCACAGCCTAATGGCTCGGTTGTAATAATTGCTTTTACATTCTGCGCAATACGAATGACAAGTTGTATCGAATCTGGCGCGTTGCAATAAGTTGTATCGTTCAACCATAGGCTTGCTTTGTAAGTGCCATCAGCAGTATAAGGATGTGAGATGATTTGTGGTGCGGTAATATCCTGTTGTGCTCCGTCACCAAAGTATAAGGTAAAGCTATTACTTTTAAAGCTGGTAGAGGCTGTACTTGAATTATCGAATTGATAAGTTCTAGAAGTGCAGTCTCCACTTTTAGATGCATTTATTTTTAGGATAGCCTCATTGTTGGCAACCCTGATTACGACATTGGAGGTGTCAGCAATATTACATGCTGATGAATCGATAGATACAACAGATACACGATAAGAACCTACATTGTTAAACGTATGGCTAATGGTGGGATCAGTCGTGGTTATCTTGCCAGTATTATCGCCAAAATTCCATACGTATTCCTTTCCTTCCCCAATTACATCTGTAAAACTAGCCGTTAATGGTACGCATCCTAATAACTTACCTTGAATTCCTTTGATGCTAGATCTTATTTCTGCACCTACTCCAGCAAGGTTAAAAGCTATTTTTACAGCAGCCAAATTACAGCCTTGTGCACCATTATTAGGATACGCCACCCCTCCTGTAGTGGGGAAAACAGCACCTCCGCCGCAATTGGCACAAAGTGCCTGATAGATAACACCGTTTTTATCAAACCTACTTGTGCCACCATCTACATGATCGGGGTATCTGCCACCATCCTGACCGAAGAAGCTTCCATACAGTTGGCTATTGGCATTATGTTCCAATACAAAGAAATAAAAATCACTACCATCAGTCGTGCTTTTAATGGCATCTCTTGTTACGGATAAGCCTAATGTTCCAGCACTGAGATAAGTTTGTAGCGTATTGCCTTTGCCACCCCAACCAGAAACATATACATTCTCGCAACGGTCAACTAAAAAAGCTATGGGGGATATGTTTGGTGCGATAGAGTTTCCGGTACCAAAAGTGGTAGAATAAACAAATCCGCTGAGGTCTTTTTGAAGTTTTGCAATAAACTGTTTGCCATTTGCTTGCTTAAAGCTAGCGTTTACAACAGGCCAACTGCCGGTTGTGGTACCAACTATATATGGATAACCAAGCTTATCATATTGCACACCAAAAATAATGTCATTGCCTCCAGTTCCAAGATAACTTGTATGATACAATTTACTTCCATCTGTACTCATTAAAGTGATAAAACCATCCGTTTGACCACCCATATAATGGGGAAATAAAACGTTGGTAGTATCTCCAGGAAAGTCTCTACTTGTAGTTGCACCGGCCACAACCAAAACATTTGATGTAGGATCAAAAGCCAATACAAAAGCCGCATCATCACCGCTACCACCTAGATAAGTACTAAACAATATCTTACTCAAATCTGGAGATGTTTTTAAAACTATTCCATCTTGGTTGTATGATCCTGTAGTATTGCTACCATGATCTTTTTGAACGGGATTAGTGGTAGGAAAATCGGTCGATTGTGTACATGATGCCAAATAGATATTACCCATACTATCTACAATCACTTCGCTACGAGAGTCATCGCCGTAATTTAGCCTAATAGACTGTGGTCCAAAAGGAGATGAATACTTGTTGCCCACATTTACACCGTCGTTTCTTGTACCACCAATGGTTATAGAGCCAATCAAGGCAGACCCCGATGCATTTAGCTTGGTAAGGATAATGTCGAAATTGTTACTACTTGCAACGCCGTATCCATAGTGATCCCTATTAACAGGATAATCTGGTGATGTTGTTTTGCCAGAAACAATCAGGTTATTATTGGCATCTACCACCATACTATGCGGGTATTCATTGCCCGATCCTCCAAGATAAGTGGCATAAACCCTTGCAGTACCCAGTGGGTTGAATTTTATTATGCCTATATCAAAACCGCCAGCACTTTCTCCTGTACCATTATTTCCACTTGCAAACTTTTGTTGATATGCCCCATTCGTTACAGGAAAGCCAGTGCCAAACACAATACCTCCAGCGTAAAAATTGCCTGAAGCGTCATAAGTAGCAGCATACCCCCAATTATCCGCACGGCTACCGGTAAAGGTTGAGAATATCCATTGGGGATCTATAATCAATGTAGCATCTTTTTCAAGGATTGATTGAACATTAAAATGAACAATATTGCCACTCACCTGATAACTACAAGATACTTCCTTTCTGCCAATTCGATTATTTATCTGAAAGCTAGAAGGTATGGTTTCTCGTATTTCCCCAACAGAAGTTTTTATGGATAACTGCCCTCTATGAACACCAAGGTTCTCTGCCCCATCCACATACATGATAATATCATTAGGATTGCCCCCGGGATGAATGATAAAGTCATATTTAATATTACCTTTATCAGTATAATATCGAATATCTATGTTGGGATAAAGGTTCTTATAAGTCACGGCGTTGAATATCCTGCAATGACCAGCCCATTTGGTAGAATCTGTTCCAATAAAATAATTATTGTAGCATTCAATTTGTTTATCTGGCTGCGCAACAGGAGAGGGGTTGGCATTAATGAACTTGATTTCATAAACATGTCCCTTCATGGTATAGTTGAAATCTTCTCCATTATTGCCTTCTTCCTTTTCATTGGGTGTAGAAACTGGAACGCTGTGCGGATGTATCTTTTCGAATAATTCTTTAAGGCAGGTGGTGTCAAATTGCTGTAAACGGTAACCTCCATCCGGTTTTAATACAAAAGCTCCAGTAGTAAGCTCTCCTTTAAAAGAAATGTTTTTATCCCACTGTCCCTTGTTCTCAACAAATTCCAAATTTTGCTGGCAAATAGCATTAGATGCAATGAATAAAGCTATAAAAAGAAAGATTGTTATTATTTTCAACTGCATTCTAGTATAATATATGTGGTAAAGTAAACTAATTTTCCTTATCAAGATATCTTACTCCAACCCGTCTTCCCTTTTTGTTGTTGTAAAAAGCTTTTTAGTGGTGCGTTTTCCATCTGATTTAACTTTTCATCTTCGGTAACGAGCTTCTCTGCAATGCTTTTTGCCTTTTCCAATACCGCTTTATCATCCACCAGAGAAACCAGTTTAAAGTTCAACGCCCCACTTTGCCTAGTGCCTTCTATGTCGCCAGGACCTCTAAGTTCCAAGTCCCTTTCTGCAATTTTAAAGCCATCATTGGTGGCACACATTATATTTATACGTTCCTTGCCCTCCCTGCTTACCTTGCTACCCGTTAAAAGTATGCAAAAGCTCTTCTCGCTGCCCCTTCCAACCCTTCCGCGCAACTGATGCAACTGCGATAAGCCAAACTTCTCCGTACTTTCTATCACCATTACACTGGCATTGGGCACATTTACACCCACTTCTATAACTGTTGTGCTCACCATTATGTTTGTTTCGCCACGCACAAACCGTTCCATATTGGTTTGTTTTATCTCTGCTGTTTGTCTTCCATGCACCATGCTTATCAAATACTTCGGTTCGGGGAAAAAGTTTTTCACCTGTTCATATCCTTGCATCAGGTCTTCATAACTCATCTTATCGCTTTCATCTATCAATGGATAAATAATATATGCCTGCCTACCTTTCTCCACTTCCCCCCTAATAAATTCCATTACACTAGCCCTTGCCATCTCATTTCTATGTACGGTAAGCACAGGTTTTCTTCCGGGTGGCAGTTCATCAATCACACTATAATCAAGGTCGCCATAAGCGGTCATGGCAAGTGTGCGGGGGATTGGGGTGGCTGTCATAACCAATATATGTGGCGGAATAGTAGCCTTTTCCCACATCTTGGCCCGTTGTGCCACACCAAACTTATGTTGTTCATCCACTACTACAAAGCCAAGATTCTTAAACTGAACTGCATCTTCCAGCAAGGCGTGCGTACCCACCACAAAATGCAGCGACCCATCTTCCAGTGCAGCCTTAATCTCCCTTCTTTGTTTTATCTTGGTACTGCCCGTTAATATTTTTATGCTTAATGGGAGGCCGTCTAATAATTCTGTTAGCCCGTTAAAATGTTGCTGCGCCAATATTTCGGTAGGGGCAAGCATACAGCTTTGGAAGCCATTATCTGCAGCAATCAGCATACTCAATAGTGCCACAATGGTTTTGCCACTGCCCACATCCCCTTGCAAAAGGCGGTTCATCTGATAGCCCTTTGCCGTGTCCATCCTTATTTCTTTCAGTACCCTTTTCTGTGCACCCGTCAATGGAAAGGGGAGGTGATCATTATAAAAAGTATTAAAATAGTCTCCCACCTTTTCAAACAATACGCCTCTGCTAGAACTATGTCGTTGAAGCCTTACCAAGTTCAATCGCACTTGTGCCACAAAGAACTCTTCAAACTTTAATCGGTTGATTGCCCTTTCAAATTCTTCGGGCGAAGGAGGGAAATGTATCTTACAATATGCCTCATATCTTGGCATCAACCTTAAAGCCTCCAGAATATGAATTGGAATATTTTCTGGAATGTCAGTTGCCTTTATCTGCAAAAACAATTGTTTGGTCAACACACCAATCTGCCGCCCTCCCAAACTCTTAGCCTTTAGTTTTTCGGTACTGGGATATACAGGTTCCAGCAGGTTCTTTGCACCCGCTTGTGCCGGTACATACACTTCTATTTCGGGATGTACTATCTGTGGTTTGTTGTTAAACATGCCCGTACGCCCATACACCAAGTATTTTGTACCCAGATGCAGGTTCTTTTCTATCCAGCCAGTTCCTTGAAACCAAGCCAGTTCTAGAATGCCTGTGCTATCTTGCAATTGTCCTACCAATCGTCTCGATCTAAATTCTCCAATGCCTTCCAAGTGAGTCAATCGTCCTACAACTTGTATAAAGTCAGTATCAGAATGAATATCCGATATGCTGTTAATCTTGGTTTTATCGATGTGCCGATGAGGGAAATGGTTCAGTAAATCTTCGAAAGTATAAATGTTCAATTCATTCTTCAATGAATCGCCACGCAATGGACCAACACCTTTAAGATATTCTACAGGAGTAGCCAATATTTTTGTGGACTGAATGATAGCGTAATTATTTAGCTGCAAATATCAGTTTTTGTAAGTATGCAAAGAAGGGTAGTGCTTTCGGAGGAGGATATTATAGTTAGTTTTCGTATTTTGAAAGAAAAATATATTT
>JANYEU010000426.1 GCA_025362915.1 Chitinophagaceae bacterium
TGTAAGTGGAGCATCAAATTATAATTGGTTTCCTCCTACTGGGCTAAGTGCTACCAATATTGCAACGCCATTGGCCAATCCACCCATTACAACAGACTATCAGATTATTGGTACGGATAACTATCATTGCTTTGCCGATACGGCACAGTTGGTGGTAGCGGTAGGTACTTATCCTTCCGTAACCTTGGGGCCTGACTTGGTACTTTCAACGGGTACAACCCTAACATTGACACCTCTATTTACCTTCCCGACACAAACTGCGGGGCCAATAGGCAAATATGTATGGACTCCAAACACTTATTTAAGTTGCGATAATTGCCCCAATCCCGTGGCTACGGTAGAGAATGATATTTGCTACACGCTTACGGCTACTAATATTTATGGTTGTAATGCCAATACAGATACACTTTGTATAAAAGCATTCTGCAAAAACACGCAGGTATTTATCGCCAATGCCTTTACCCCAGATGGGGATGGAGTAAATGATATACTGGTGGTGCAGGGCAAAGGAATTAGGGTGATAAACTCATTCAGGGTATTCAACCGTTGGGGGCAGGTTGTTTTTGAGCAAACCAACTTTCAACCCAATGACAAGACTTTTGGATGGGATGGGAAAATAAAAGGGGTACCGGCAGCAGCAGATGTATATGTATATACCTGCGAGGTTGTTTGTGAAAATGATGTGGCATTTGTTTACAAGGGCAATACATCAATAATTAGATAACCTAAACAATTACATTAAATGAAAAAGTCAATATTAATCACCGCATATTTTAGTTTCTTAATTATCGCAAGGCTATCAGCACAGGATTTATCATTCTCTCAGTTCTATGAGAATCCTCTCCTCAGAAACCCTGCATTGGCTGGTGTGTTTGATGGAGATGTGAGGGTTACGGGAACATTTAGGAATCAATGGCAAAGTATTACGGTGCCATATAGAACAGAAGCCTTGAGTACAGAAGTACGGTTTCCTATTGGCGACCATGATGATTGGATTACAGGTGGATTACAAATAACGCATGATGCCGCAGGAGATATACAGCTTCAGAGAACCCAATTGTTGCCAGTAGTTAATTACCATAAATCATTTGGTGGCGATAACTATTTATCAGCTGCGGTAATGGGTGGACCAGTAGAAAGTCAGTTTGACCCTACATTGCTAAAGTTGGGAGACCAGTTTGATGCACAAACGGGGGGCTACAATCCTAACATGACCTCCGCACAACAGTTTTCCAAAACAGGATACACTTACTGGGATCTTTCAACAGGATTGTCTTGGAGTGGTAGCTTTGATGTGGGTGATAACATTGGTCGTTATTATGTAGGAGCAGGACTTTTTCATATAAACAGACCCAAAACAGGGTATTTCACTAATACAAATACAGAAACAACCATCAATCAGAAAAGCACCTTTAGCGGCGGACTGACAATACCTGTTTCAGATGTCAATAAAGTAATATTCTATTTAGACTACTTACGACAAGGTGGTAACAGGCAATTCTTGGGAGGAGTTATGTATGAAATGGATGTGTTTCATGACTATTCGCCAGTCAATGAAAATAGGTATGGTGATATAGCTATCTATGGGGGAGCGTTCTACAGATGGAATGATGCAATTATCCCTATGATAAAATTTGATGTTTACTCCCTCAGTTTTGGCGTAAGCTATGATGTTACGCTGAGCAAACTAAAAACAGCTTCCCAAACGCAAGGAGGCTTTGAGTTCACCTTATCCTACAAAGCAAGATTAAACAATCGCCGTGGAAGTGGAGCATACGACGGCGGGCAGTCGGGCACGGGCAGAAGAAGAAAGGATGAATTTAAGTGTGCACAACCCGTATTCCCGTAGTTAAAGGAGTCAATGTTATTCTAGCTTGTCGGCAATGTTCTGCTGCATGCTAATCTATCTGTTCTACACAATAAAGACTTTTTTGGCAATGGGTGTTGTATATAGAATTATCAATACACACTTCTTCATTCGCAAAGTCCACCAATGGGTAAGTGGATGTCTTTAGCAGAAAACCATGGTTGGGTGATTATGACAACCACTAGATTATTATATCCTTGCCCGCATAACCATCTTTCTTATACTTTTGCCGCAATGCAGTACACGCTAAAGAAATCGCTGGGTCAACATTTTTTAAAGGATGAGAATATATGTAAGCAAATAGTTGCAGCATTACAACAAAAGCCTTTTGAGCGGTTGGTGGAAGTGGGGCCAGGTGCCGGGGCATTAACCAAATATCTATTACCGCTGAAAGGTTTTGAATTTAAGGCAGTGGAGCTTGATGATGAAAAGGTAGCCTACCTAAACAAGACCTTCCCTGATATAGTAGGCAAGATTATTCACGAAGACTTCTTGGAAACCTCAGCCCCTTTTGAGGATTCATTTACCATTGTGGGCAATTTTCCTTACAACATCTCTTCACAGATTCTTTTTAAAATATTAGATTGGAAAGATCAAGTACCCGTAGTAATTGGCATGTTTCAGAAGGAAGTGGCACAAAGGGTGGCTGCTAAGGAAGGAAGCAAAACCTACGGCATCATCAGTATCCTGATACAGGCTTGGTACGATGTGGAATACCTGTTTGATGTGCCGCCCGAAAGTTTTAATCCTCCTCCAAAAGTAATGAGCGGGATGATAAGACTTACCAGAAAAACGACTGCTTACGATGTAAAAAGCGAAAAGGCATTTGTACAGTTGGTTAAGATGGCTTTCAATCAGCGAAGAAAAATGTTGCGCAATGCTGTAAAAGGACTCTTTCAACCAGAGATATTGGCAGATGCATTCTTTAACAAACGTGCAGAACAAGTTAGCATTGAAGAGTTTGCTGCGTTAACTTTTAAAATGGGATAACCTTTTAGTTGTTAGTGGTTAGTGGTTAGTTATAAGATTGAAGCGATTTATTCTAAGCACTAACCACTAATAACTAATAACTAACCACTAATATCTAACCACTAATAACTAATAACTATTCATTGAACAAAGTAATAATAACAGCCAAAGTACACCCGTACTTAACAGAAACATTGGCTATCAAAGGATTTGAGGTAATATACCTACCCACCATCACTTATCAGGAGTTGGCTGAAATAATTGCAGATGTAACGGGATTAATTGTAAGTACCAGGGTTTCAATTGATGCTGCCATATTGGATAAGGCTACCAAACTAAAATGGATTGGCCGGCTTGGCAGTGGCATGGAACTGATAGATGTGCCGTATGCAGAAAGCAAGGGAATACAATGTGTAAGTAGTCCAGAAGGCAACAGAAACGCAGTAGCAGAACACAATCTCGGCTTTTTATTGAGTCTGATGAACAAGATAAACAGTAGCCATCAAGAGATAAAAGAAGGTAAATGGCTACGCGATGAAAACCGTGCAGATGAACTATGGGGCAAGACTGTAGGCATTATTGGCTATGGCAATACAGGAAGCACATTTGCAAAATTGCTTGCACCATTTGAGGTTAAGGTATTGGCTAATGATATAAGCAGAACTGGTTTTAGCAACAGTTACATCTCTGATGCTACCAAGGAAGAAATTTACCAACAGGCTGATGTAATCAGTTTGCATTTACCACTTACAGCCGATACTTTCCATCTGGCAAATGATTCTTTCTTTAATTCATTGATAAAAAAACCCTATTTCCTTACAGCTTGTAGGGGCAAGGTTACAGATACGGCCGCACTTGTACGTGCCTTACAGAATGGAAAGATAAAAGCTGCTGCATTGGATGTGTTGGAAAATGAAAAGTTAGCCAGTTTCAATCAGCAGGAAAAAGAACAGCTAGGTTGGCTATTGGCACAGCACAATGTAATTATAACACCGCATGTTGCCGGCTACAGCCACGAGGCTTTCTTTTTAATGGCAAGGGTGGTACTGGAGAAGTTGGGGCTGGTATAATTAGCCATGGGTTGCAGGATTGTAGAAATCACTCAATACTAACCTATTTATGGGTAATACTATCTAACCCTATCCCGCATTTGTTCTAAAAGTACCCTTTCTGTACATCAACATTTCGGCAATACCCATTAATAAAAGGCTGACTGCTGTAGAGGCCATTACTTTTCCGAGGAGGTAAAGCACATCGCCAAACTGTAGCCACTCAATAACAACGAGGTATAGGTGATGGATAAATGTAAGCAAGGCAAGGTATAGGGCATATAAGGTTAAGCCCATGCTTTTGATACTTGGTTCGCTATAGCTTATCTCATTACGTTCTTGTCTTGTAATAAAATCTAACAAGAAAGGCCGGATGTATGCAATTAACACACAGGGTGCGGCGTGCAATCCAAGTGTACCAGTAAAATAATCGATGGTTAATCCGAAAACGAAAGCGATAACCAAAAGCAATACCCTGTTGATGTTAAAAGGCAACCAAAGGATGAACAATAAATACAGATAAGGCATTACAAATTGGTGCAATGGAGGCACGCGATTCAGTATGAATACCTGAATGAGTACAAACAATATAAAACGGAATATATTTTTTAATACACTACTCATTTGTTTTCTGTTCTTTACTTTCTAATTCCTTTTGTTCTTCGTACCGTACATTTTTTACAAGATATACATATTGTAAACTGGCAAAATTGGTAGACACCTTAACTTTCAGTGTATAAAAATTACTGGAGGGATCGGCTGTCTTACCAGCAATGGTACCCACCATTATGTTGGAAGGAAAATTGGCAGAATAGTTACTGGTAACCACCGTATCGCCAATATTTACCTTAACACCCTTTCCTATGTTCTTAAGTGTCAGAAAATACGGGTTTTCGCCATTCCACTCAACGCTTCCTGCGCTCTTGTCTTTCTTTAGCATCGCACTAACCTTACTGTTCCTATTTAAGGCACTCATCACGATAGAATAATTATCGCTCACATGCAATACAACGCCCACAATACCTTGAGGAGCAATCACACTCATGCCTACTTTTACACCTTGCAATGCCCCTCTTTCCAAAGTAAGAAAATTGTTTTGAAGCGTAATTGTATTGCCGACCACACTGGCTGGCAAGTAAGTATATTTTCTGTATCTGCCAGAAGTATCGGTCAATGTAGTATCAACAACCTTTTTTTGAGTACTATCTGGCACAATAAGATTAGAAGGTATCTGGTAGCGGAGCTTGCTATTTTCGTCTGCAAGTTGCTTATTTATTTCCTTCAAACTGAAATAGTACGTAAAATCACTATACCCTTTATTAACCGTACCAATGGCTTCATTATCATAAAAAGAAAAGAAAGCCTCATGCGTCTTGCTACTTTTACTAAGCATCAAGATACTGGTTATCTGCAATGCTACAAAGCAAATAAAAGTAAAATAAGTGCGTATGAAAAGTATGATATTCTTCATGTAATCGAAAAAAAAAGAAAGTCTAAATCTTAAGGGGTAAATTTAAGCTTTAGACTTAGTAATCGTATTATTAAACAATTATTTCATGATAAAAGGATAGCGCTGATAGTTTTTAAGTCCCAAACCAGTTCCTCTTACCACACTCTTCAACGGATCATCGGCAATGTGTACAGGAAGTTTTATTTTGGCAGCCAGACGTTTATCAAGACCTCTTAGCAATGCACCGCCACCTGTTAGGTAAAGTCCGCGCTTATAAATATCAGATGCCAGTTCTGGCGGAGTAGCTTCCAATGCTTTCAGGATGGCTTCTTCAATTTTAAAGATACTCTTATCCAAAGCCTCTGCTATCTCTTGGTAGCTTACCATTATCTGCTTAGGAATGCCTGTAACCAAATCCCTACCATTTACTGGAAGGTCATCTGGAGGGTTGTCCAAATCTTTCATGGCAGCCCCAACTTGAATCTTAATTTGTTCAGCGGTACGTTCACCAATCAACAAACTATGGTATCTACGCAACGATTCCATGATATCAGCGGTAAATTCATCACCTGCAATACGGATACTTTGATCGCACACGATACCTGCCAAAGCGATAACGGTAATACCTGTTGTACCACCTCCTATATCGATAATCATATTACCAACGGGCTCTTCTACATCTATACCAATACCCAAGGCCGCAGCCATAGGTTCGTGTATCATATATACCTCCTTTGCACCAGCCTGTTCTGCACTATCCCTTACCGCACGTTTTTCTACCTCGGTAATAGAGGAAGGAATGCAGATAAGCATCCGCCAGCTTGGTGGAAACAAAGGTTTCTTAGGGTAAACAAGCTTGATCAATTCACGTATCATCAACTCGGCAGCATTAAAGTCTGCAATAACACCATCTTTCAAGGGGCGTACCGTCCTGATGCTTTCGTGTGTTTTCTCGTGCATTAATAAGGCACGCTTACCTACTGCGAGTACTTCCTTTGGGTTATTACGGTTTAGGGCAATAATAGAAGGCTCGTTCACTACTATTTCGTCGTTGTGTATGATTAGTGTATTGGCTGTGCCAAGGTCAATTGCTATTTCCTGCGTAAAAAAATTGAATAATGCCATTATATATCAGATAACTTTAAATCCTGTAAAAATTGTGGGCTGCAAAAGTGAAAGAAAAAATGGAAAAACAACCCATTAATTTTTTAATTGGTACAAATAAACGCAATTAATCACAAATAACAAGATTCTTGTGGAATACTAACATCTATTACACAGATGATTACATTCAAAGGCTAGTTATGTTGTGGATAAGTCAATAAATCCGAGTTATAAACTTATCTACAGTATGATAAATACTACACTAAAATCCACTTGCTTTACTATCATTGCAATAAAAGCTATCAATTGGTGAATGATAGGTTAAAACAAGCATAATAATGAAGAAAATAATCATAACCATCGATGGATATTCCTCTTGCGGCAAAAGCACTCTCGCAAAGCAAGTAGCCAAAGAGTTAAATTATGTATTTGTTGATAGCGGCGCGATGTACAGGGCCATTACTTTCTATTTTATCCAAAACAATTTAAACTGGGAAAATATTGAAGATGTTGCAAAGGCATTAAAGAACATAAGCCTGCAATTTGAATATAACTATGAAAAAGGCACAAGCGATATACTGATAAATGGAGAAAACATAGAAGGCAAGATAAGGGATATGTCTGTAAACGATAAGGTAAGTGAGGTGGCGGCCATTAAGGAAATAAGGGAATTTGCCGTGGCTGAACAACAAAAAAACTCCACTGATAAAGGGATAGTAATGGATGGAAGGGATATTGGGACGGTGGTTTTTCCGAAAGCTGAACTAAAAATATTTCTAACTGCCGACCCAGAAGAAAGGGTGGAAAGACGTTACAACCAATTAATAAGATTTGGGAAAGAAGTGGACAGGGAAGAAATACGCAAAAACCTTGAAAAAAGGGATTATATAGATACACACAGAAAGGTTAGCCCATTAAGAAAAGCCGATGATGCAGTTATATTGGACAATACCGATTTAACAACAAAAGAACAAATGGATATTGTATTGGGCTGGGCAAATGAAAAGATAAAATAATTAAGCCCTATATTACAATTACAATTGCAACAACGCAACTATTTGCTTTAGATAATATTCATCCGTAGCATCAAAGGTATTTAAGTCGGCACTGTCAACATCCAATACACCAACTACTTCTCCTTTAAAAACCAAGGGAAGCACAATCTCGCTTCTGGAAAGGCTGCTACAGGCAATATGCCCCGGAAACTTTTCTACATCGGGAACAATGATAACGGCTTCCTTTTCCCAACTTGCACCACACGCTCCCCTGCCCTTTTTTATGCGGGTACAAGCCACCGGACCTTGAAATGGCCCTAGCACCAACTCATCCTTCTTAACCAGATAAAAGCCCACCCACAACCATTGAAACTGTTGCTTTAGCGCCGCAGAAACATTGGCAAGGTTGGCAACCACATCCTCCTCTCCCTTCAATAACGCTTCTATCTGCGGTAGCAATGCCTGGTATTGTTCTTCTTTTGTTCCTTCAATCAACAATAAATCTTCTGCCATACCCTTATATTTTGAATCTTCTTTTGATGCTTATACTGTAAAACCTTATCAATACAAATATATAGTTTGAAAATAAGTATTTATAAAATTATTTAATAAATATTTATTAACCAATTATTTATATAATAAAATTATATGAGTAAACCTAACCTACATCCACCCATATCGTCTTTGCCACCCTCTTGACGCAACTTGAGTCTTCGAAGACGCAAGATAAAACTTCGTAAATAATGACTAAATCTTCGTAAAACGTCCTAAAGCCGCTTATACCTGAGTTTACTCTACACATCTCATAACATAATCTTCTTGAATTATTCCACTATTCTATCGAATCGCCCTTTTTTCTTCGTGAACCACTCTTTAATCTTCGAAGATTTACTTCGCGTCTTCGAAGACGCAAGACGCGTCAACCTGCTTTTGAAGTACAGCTGCCTGCTATTTAGTTTGGTAAGGCAGCATTTAAAGTTGGTATGAGTGGTACCGGTTTCCATCTTCTTGGTAATGGTTGCTGTCGTGAGCTTCCCGAAAGTTTTTTAACTGGAACCCGCTTAGTTGACAATCTACAGAAACTTTGCCGCAAGATCCCTCATTCAGAAAAGGGATTACGGTCGGCCACTTGTTGGATATTGAGTTGACTGTTTTCTGCCCTTGTAATCATCCCTTCCTGTATTTGTACTTCTACCTCTTTTTTGTAATCCGCCACACGTTGTTTTAGCTCATTGGAAGATACCTTTTTAATCGCTTCTTTTTCTTTGTTGGTTATAATTGCCATTTTAATTTGATTTGATTACAATTGTTATTTAACCCTTGTACTATCATTGACAGGCAATGAATCGACTTTCTTTTTCAAATCTTGCAGCTTCTTCAAGTCGGCAGCCTTTTTGTCTTCTTCCTTTTTCTTGTTCTTAAAAAAGCCCCTCAATAAGATATTATGTTTTGCGGCTTCCATGTTATCGCTCAGTCCTTTTGTACCGGTTTGTAAGTTAGAAATTGTGGAATCGAGCTTATTACCCAGTGTTTCATCGCTCATCAATTTAGATAGTGTACCCTTTCCATTATTCATCTTTTGTGTAAACTTTGCAAACTCTCCAGAGCTGGTTTGTAGATTTGTGAGCGTTCCTTTTAAGCTGTTAGAAAACTCTTCATCGGTTATCAGTTTAGATAAGGCACCCTTACCATTGTTCATTTTAAATGTAAACTGCGCCAATTGCCCCGTAATGATACCTGCATTATCTACACTGGTCTTTACACTTCTCATTATATCTTCCATTTCGAGAGCACTTCTGGAAGCCAGATAACCATTTTCCCTAATCATACTCTTTGCCTGGGTGCCCGGATATATGGTAAGTACCTTATCCCCCATCAAACCTTCAGACCCAATACTTGCAGTTGCATCTGTTTTTATAAATTTCTGTAACTCACTTTTTACAATCATATCTACCACAACACAGGTATCGGTTATCAATTGTATGTTATCGATAGTACCAATGTTTATGCCCGCAAAGCGTACGTTATTGCCCACTTTTAGGCCACTTACACTCTTAAACTGCGCATGCAAGGTAAACGTGGACCCGAATAGGTTTCTTGTCTTTCCTACGAAATAGATGGTGGCAACAAAAAGGAATAGTCCAATTATTACAAACATTCCCAACTTCCATTCTGACTTAGCTTCATTATTCATTTTAAATATTTTTATTTGTTTATTAATAACTTTAACTGTGTTTGTTATTGTAGCCTATACAAAGAAAGAATGTATCCATTCGTCCTTGCTGCTCTCTAATTCTTCATAACTTCCTTCCTTGTATATGGTGCCATCCCTCAAAATTGCCAACCTATCCGCCGTAAGTTTTGCGCAAGCCATATCGTGTGTTATTATCACCGATGTAGTCTTGTTCTTTTTTTGAATGGAAAGAATCAACTCACTTATCTCTCTTGATGTGATAGGATCCAACCCT
Organism: Chitinophagaceae bacterium; assembly: GCA_025362915.1. GTDB lineage: Bacteria > Bacteroidota > Bacteroidia > Chitinophagales > Chitinophagaceae > Parasediminibacterium. The sequence goes on from JANYEU010000426.1 coordinate 9,903, forward strand.
GTGGTAGGCTCATCATACAAGATAATTTCTGGCTTTAGGATAAGGGTGCGGGCAAGACCAATCCTTTTACGCATACCACCAGATAACTCGGAGGGCATCTTATCAATGGAAGCGAGTAATCCTACATCGTTCAAAGCCTCTTCAACAGTTTTATTAATTTCTTTGGGAGATAGTTCTTTCGAATGCCTTTTTAAAGGGAATTCCAAGTTCTCCCTTACGGTCATGGAATCGTACAATGCGGCATTCTGGAAAAGAAAACCCATCCTTAACCTTGCCTTATTTAGTTGCACCGCATCGAGTTTGGCAATGTCTTCATCAAAAACGGTTAATACGCCCTCATCGGCAACAACCAATCCTACCAAACACTTAATGGTAATAGACTTTCCTGAACCAGACTTACCCAACAAAACGAGGTTTTCCCCCTTTTTTACATGTAGGTTCACCCCTTTAAGTACGTCATTTCCCGCTCCGAAGGATTTGTACAGCCCCTCTATATTTATAACATTTGGGCTGCTATCTCTATTATCAATATTTGCGTTTGGCGTTATCATGAGTTAGTAATAAGATCGGTAAATTGAACGGCAATCATGTCTATTATAAAAATGGCAAGCGAGGCGACCACTACAGCAGAATTAGCTGCCTTACCGACGCTCTCTGTACCATTTGCAGCAGTAAAGCCCTTATAACACCCAATCATACCTATGAAAAATCCAAAAAACAATGTCTTGATTGTTGCCGGTATGAAGTCTATATATTCCAGTGTTTCTAAAATTTGTGAGACATACCTAAAAATACTGATGCTGCTATGGATATTCATACCCATAAATCCACCAAAAACGCCAATGGCATCGGCAAAGATCACCAATAAAGGAACCATCAACGTTGTGGCCAATACCCTTGTAACTACCAGATATTTGAAAGGGTTGATGGCGGATACCTCCATGGCATCTATCTGTTCGGTAACTTTCATAGACCCTAGTTCTGCACCAATGCCAGAAGATATTTTACCTGCACAAATGAGTGCGGTGATTATGGGTGCCACTTCTTTTATTAATGACAGGGCAACCATGCCTGGCAGCCATGCTTCTGCACCAAACTTAACCAATGTGGGCCGGGATTGAAGGGTGAGTACCAAGCCCATTATAAACCCGGTGATGGCTACCAATGGGAAAGCCTTGTATCCCAATAGATAACACTGCTTGATAAACTCTCTTATTTCGAAAGGAGATTTTATCACCTCTTTCCAGAAGCTGATGGAGAAACGGGCTACATCTCCGATAATGCTACAAATATTTTTTAAATATGCTGTCACAGTTGGCGGTATTTTAAATTGAGTATTTATTCATTTTCATAAAGTTAACAATTACTTTGCCATAAAATGTCCTTTTACAAAAGCCTATTGCTGAACTGCATTAATATTTTCAGTATGTGTAATCTTGATTCTAGTATTTGCAAACAATGTATTTTGTTTAAGAATATGATAGAGCTTGACTTTGGAATAATTAGGACCAAATAAAATCAACTCTTTGCAATTGTGCAAGGCACTTTCCAGCTCTTTTAAATAGGCAGTTTGTAATGTTTGTTGCTTAAATAACCCCTTGGTTTCCATGTGCGCCATTACCAACTCATCATGATGCTTATCTAGGTTAGAATCGATGATTACTGAGGTAATTAGTTCCGATGTAAATTCAATTAGGTTTGCGAAAGAATGGTTCATCCATACGCCTATACTTCTAGTTATTATCATTTCTGTCCTTTTTATTAAAATAATTTATGCGTATACCGTTTGGCTATCAACCAAGTGCTTAGGAAGCATTTTCAATTGTTTTCCTTTTAAATATTTCTCAATTGTTAACCTCGCCATCAAATAACTGACTGTTGATTCTGCGCCTTCATTCAAGTTTACATAATTTTCTTCCAAGCCATCATAGCAACTACCGGTGCAGGGATTGTATATAATTTGGTGAAGGTGATTTGCCCCAAGAAACCAATTAAATGCAGTTTCCATCTTTAACTTGTAATCATAGTTCTTGAATACTTCGTAAAATTTACTCAAGGCAAGAATGGTATAAGCAACATCAATTGGTTGCTCCTCTCCTATTGTTTCAAGTGTAACAGCATCGGCATGTGCCCTTTTCAACCAACCTTTATTTGATTTCACCTTGATATGGCCATCCTTAAATATTTTTGACAAAAGAAAGTCGAAGGATTTTTTGGCAATATCCTTATAAACTTGATTTCCAGAATCTAGACAAGCACATAACAAAGCCTCTGGCAAAATACTGTTTGCATAAGTTAGATAGCTTTCGAACCATTGCCATTCCGGCATCGACTCGTGTCTATACATTTGCACCAATCTCTCTGCCATATCTCTTATTATTTCTGCATTTGCTTCCGACCAATGGAATGTATTGCTATAGTACAAGCCCTTTATAATAAAAGCCATTGCACGTGTAGAGTGAATTTTAGAAACATTTCGTAAAGCCAGAAGTAGTGTTAGTTCAGCATCCTTAACAATAAATTTTGACTCTTTAGGAATCATCTCACTTATAGATATTAAATAACCTAGAGCCCAAATGGCGCGTCCATTTGAATACTCCAGATTGGTGGTTTGATTCTGATTTATAAACTGTTTCCCTTCATTAACATAATTCAAGAAATTGCCTTCTGCCTGCAGACAATATTTAATAAATTGATAGTATTTATTAATCTCTATTAAATCCTCCTCATCTTTCGTCAATTCGTAATGAAGACAGATGACTATCATTGCCCTTGCATTATCATCCAAGGTATATCCTGACTCAATATCTGGTTGACTAATGGTAGCAAACTGAATCATACCAAAATCCGTGGTCATCCTTTTAACGTGTTTTAGATTTACTATTGGCGAATTATAATATAAATAGACCTGCCTTGTTCCAATCTTTTCAAACAACATGGCATGTGCAATGGCAGCATTTTCCCAAGCAGTTGATGCCATTCTATGAAGCCCATTTGAACTTATATCCTTCCTCAACCTTTCATCTTTCAGTAAAGTGATTACAGCCTTAGAAAGCTCTTCAGGATTTTCAAAATCCACTATCACACCAGCATCTCTTGCCAATACTTCTTTTGCATGAGGAATAGGTGTTGATATTACTGGGCAACCACTACTGATGGCATAAGAAAAAGTACCACTAACTGCCTGATTCCTATCCTTGGAGGTAAATAGATAGATGTCAGTTAATTGCAAATACTCAAGTAAGTCGTGTAAAGGCAAACAGCGATTAATAAATTTCACATTCTGTTCCAGATGCATACTCGCGACCTTTACTTCGAGCATGTTGCGGTACTTTTCTCCTTCATGCCTTATTACTTCAGGGTGTGTTTTACCAATAATTAAAAAAAGAATTTCTGGATATTGCTTTACAATGGCAGGCAAAGCATCAAGTGTTGTTTCAATACTTTTTCCTGAACTTAATAACCCAAAAGTTGACAATATCTTTTTATCTGAGAAATGGTATTTCTGTTTCAAGAACGCAACATCAGAATGAGACACCAAATGAGCGCCATGTGGAATGACAGTAATTTTCTTTTTAATGATACCATAATCATTAACCAATATTTCAGCAGAAGTATTAGTCATGACTATTATTGACTCTGCGATGGTACTCATTTGTTTTACCTGTTCCTTTAGTTCTTTAATCGGATTAGGTAATACCGTATGAAAAACAATAATAATTGGTTTGGCAACCAATTGTAGAAAGGTTTCGAAATCACTTTTGTTTTTATCAAAGAACCCAAACTCATGTTGAATCATAATCAACTGAATTGCCTCATTTTCATTTATTGCTTTTGCCAATACGGCAAATGCATCTGGCAAATCTGGATTTAAGGTGTATTTTATTTCCTCCATATAATCATGCTTCTCGCTATTAGATTCCAGAGGGCAAATACTTAGTTTAAAAGAATGACTAAACTTATTCTTTAATGCCTTTATTAAGTCTTGAGAATAGGTTGCAATTCCACACTCCCTTGGAGGATATGATGTTATAAACAGGATTTCTGGCAAAGCACTTTCCAGATTATGAGACCAACCTTCATTAATATCATTTGTATTAAAATGACCTTTTATCGGCAAGTTATTCTCTTTTGTAATTATATGATTATTCATCGTTTTTAGTGTATAGCACCAATTCTTTTAATAACCCAGACAAGCTTAAGGAAGCACAGGCAATTTGTTCATCTGCCGCTCCATAATAGATATACAAAGTGTCATCTACCACTAATGTTCCCGTGGGAAAGCATACGTTATTAACTTCTCCATTCAACTCCCACTCTTCTTCTGGTTTAAAGAGTGGATGTGGTAATCTTGCTAATTCTTTCAATGGATTTCCCAAGTCCAACAATGCAGCGCAGGCAAATAAACGTACCCTTTAACGGTATCGTGCACACCATGATAAATCAACAACCAACCATCCGCCGTTTCTATTGGAGGGCAACCCCCACCAATGTAACTTACTTCATGTTCATGTTTTGGAGAGAGTACTATGTTATGGTGTATATGTAGAAAATAATGCTGCCAAAATTCTGTAGTCAATTCTTTGTCATTTACACTTACCAATTGAATATCTGGCTTAATACGATGTATAAAAACCAACTTGCCATTTATTCTCCCTGGAAAAAAGATTACGTTTTTATCCCATACAAATATTTTCTTGCCATCTCTTTCTGAAATATGTCCAAGATCATTGTAGCGTATATACTTATCATTCAGTGTTCCTTTGGCCGACGCTAGCCTTATGAATTCATCATAAGCAATTTGGGGTACAATTATTCCAATCGTATGCCAATGGATTAAATCTTCTGAAATAGCCAATACCCCCAATGCATTAACACCATCATAGCCAGTGTAAGTCAAGTAATAAATATCGTCTATTTTCGTAATTCTTGGATCTTCAGCACCATGTGTCTCATAATCACATTGAGGAAAAATGGTAGGTACATCCATCCGTTCTCCTACCATTAATGGGCTTGATAGTTGGCAATAACCTATGCTAGAGTAATTTCCTTTTGCAACAGCCCTGTAAAACATATGTAAGCTGCCACCGTCACTAATAACCGCAGGATTCAATACTCCTTCATTCTCAAAACCCAATGCTGTTTTTTTTAAAAGAATACCTTCTTTCTTTAGCTCTATCATAACCCGTTTGTTTACACTTCTATTTTATTTGAACTTCGTGTATAACCAGATATGGATTCTTTCCTTTTTCCAGATACACTCTATTGTCAACCGAGGCAATCCTATGGCAACCGAGGCAATCCTATTGACAATGGAATGATAGTAAAAAAGGGCTGTATATTTCAACAGCCCCTAACCTAACAACTAAACAAACTTCTTTATTGCTATATCATTAATAGGACGTTCTTAACTCAACTCTCCTATTTTTTGCCCTACCAATGGCAGTTTTGTTATCTGCAATAGGTTTGGTTTTACCAAAACCTGTAGCTGTAAGCCTAGATTCCATGATTCCCTTACCCATCAAATACGTTTTAACTGATTCTGTACGTTTTTGTGATAATTCCATATTCTTGGCATCATCACCATTGCTATCGGTGTATCCGTCAATACTTAAATTAGCAGACTCGTATTTGTGTAATATAGATGCAAGTTCATCAAGCTGAACCAATGAAGCTACTTTAAGCTTTGCACTATTATTTTCAAAGAATATCTTACTGCCTATCAGGGTAATCTTCTTGATGTATTCTACCGGAATTTCAGGACATCCCTTGTTTGCGAAAGTTCCTTTTACTGTTGGGCAACGGTCATCAATATCAGCTATTCCATCACCATCTGTATCTGGGCAGCCTTTAAGACTGGCAAGACCTGCCTGATCTGGGCAGCGATCCTCTTCGTTCACAATACCATCGTTATCATTATCAAAGGCACAACCTTTAGCATCTACTTTGTAACCCTTTTTTGTTCCAGGGCAACGGTCATCAATATCTGCTACTCCATCACCATCTGAATCTGGGCAACCCTTTAATTCTACTGAACCAGCAACAAGTGGACAACGGTCATCAATATCTGCTATGCCATCACCATCCGTATCAGGACACCCTTTCATACTGGCAGAACCTGCTTGGTCTGGGCAACGATCATCTTTATCTGCAATACCATCACCATCTTTATCTGGACAACCATTTGTGGCAACTGTTCCAGCTACATCTGGACAAGCATCCAGATAATCAGCAACGCCATCCTTATCCCTGTCAAGTGGGCATCCACTTTTATCTACAGCGATTCCTGCGGGTGTATTTGGACATTTATCATTTCTATCTGCTACACCATCATTGTCGGCATCTTTTTTCTTGCCTAAATTAAAAGAGAATCCAACTGTGTGAAACAAGTATGAATCATTTATACCGCTAGCGGTATATCCATCTCTTTTATCATTATTAGAATACAAAAATGTTTCTTGTGCATTAAATGCTACTACCGGACTTAATTGTATTTTAACACCTCCACCATAAGACGGGGCTATAAAATCCACATTTTTATTGTTAATGACAAGGTTTTTATCAAAAACCATTGCACCGCCACCTATAAATAGGTAAGGCCGAAAAAATGATTTTTGCCCCAATAAATTAAACCTTAAATTAAGGAGTGCAGAAGTGAAATCGCTAGAAAAAGAACCTTTATTTCCAATATATCCCACCTTTCCTTTTGAGGCACTAAAGCTTAGATCGAAATGATTGCCTAAATATCTTGATACCGAAATTCCCCCTAGATAATTAGCATCACTAAAACTTAGCTTGTTGCTGTAGAAACCATTTCCAAGACCGCCATTAAATTGGGAGATTCCTCCATGCAATCCAATGTTCCATTTCATGTCTTCTGTTTGTGCATTAGTAATCGATGTAAGCGCAAGGCATGTACATGATAAAAGTAGTAATTTTTTCATTGTTTTATTTTTTTGTAATTAAAGATTAAGTATGATTTTATGTATGCCAACTAATGCTGACATCAACCATACTTATATAAGGAAATGTGTTTTAAAGTTCTATTTTTCATTACTGCTTTTTTTATTTACTTAAAGTGCAAACTGAGATCTCAACATTCCTTTCTGCTGGTTCCGATTGCCTTGTAGTTGTGTAGTGCTCATTAGTTGAAAGTTTATTTTGTGACTTATATTTTACATTGTAAAGGTGGTTCGCAATGGCTATCTGATTGTTACACAATTCCTTTTATTATTTATATAATTCATAGGTTTTTGAAATAGTAATAATAAAAGAGGCGAGCCGATCGCTTGACTTTTTCTATTTTGTATCTTATAAGATTGATTACGACATCCATAAAACTTACCCATTGCACCGATTTCTTTGCTCCATTATTTTCTTCTAAGCAACAAAAAGCATATTTATGCCTCTATTTCTAGTATAAAACAGATTAATGAGTTTTAAAGGGTTATTTCTATTTCTTTTCATTGCTATTCCTTTTGTTGGAATATTGGCACAGGTAGATACCATTGCAGCTATAAGCGAGAGGAAACAACGGGACATGGGGGATGTTTTAAATAGCCTATCAAAGAAGAAAAGGACAGATACTACCAATCATAACAGTGATGAAAGAAAATACCATTTTTCTTTTGTTCCAGCAATAGGCTATACACTTCAAACGGGTTTTGCTGGAGTTGCCAGTGCTAATCTTGCTTACAAAACCGATAAAAATCCAGAAACAAAAGTCTCAAGTTTATCTACAAGCTTTACCTATTCACAATATAAACAGAGTATTATTCCTGTATTGATGGATATCTGGACGAAGAATAATAAATACAACATCGTTTCTGACAATAGATTTATACAATACCCCTCGGATATTTATGGATTGGGGGGAAGAACTGATCCTACTATTGGGCATACAATTAATTTTTCAGGACTAAAACTCCACGAAACAGTATTGAGGGCAGTAAATAAAAATTTATACTTAGGCTTAGGTATTTATTTTGATAAGTTTTGGAATATCTATGCCGTCGATTCATTGAAGAAAAGAACGGCCTTATTGTTCCGTAATGTTGTAGGCACCAAAGAAATAGCCTCTGGTCTGGCATTCAGAATGCTTTATGACAACAGGTTGAATCAGTTGAATCCTGCAAAAGGATTTTACGCTAATATTGTTTACAGGCCTAATTTTACATTAATGGGTAGTCAAACTAACTGGCAATCCCTTTTACTCGACATTCGCAAGTATGTAACTTTTCCAAAAAACTCACACAATGTCCTAGGGTTTTGGAGTATGAATTGGCTTACTACAGGAGGTACTCCCCCATATTTATTATTGCCAAGTACTGGATGGGATGATCAATATAATACAGGCCGCGGGTATATTCAAGGAAGGTTTAGAGGTGATAATATGTATTATTTTGAGAGCGAATATAGATTCAGGATTTCTCGGGATGGATTGTTTGGCGGTGTTGCATTTATAAATGCAGAAAAATTTTCTGGGGAGATATCTAAACAATTCAGCTCAATAGCTCCTGGCTATGGAGTGGGCGCCCGATTAAAACTAAATAAATTTTCTGGTACCAATCTTTGTGTGGATTATGGTTTTGGCGAGAATGGCTCCAAAGGATTCTTTGTAAACCTTGGTGAGGTATTCTGATATCCACTTCTTCCTTCAAATCAACCAACTACTACCCTTTCACTTATGGTTATAGAAAAAAGATAACCACCCACATACAAATACTGAACAAATACCTCATTATTGCATTACTTTTCATTAGTACAGTAAAATAATTTCATGAAAACATTAATAGGTTATCTATCCCCTTATCGTAAGCAATTGGCTTTGGCTATGTTATTGGCCGCAGTTAATCAGGTATTTTCTTTGTTGGATCCTACCATTTTTGGTAAGATAATCGACTTCCTAAACACTTCAGGAACTATCAGCAAAGGATTTATAGTACATCCAACAATTAATAAAAACTTCTTTTTACGACATATTGCCGTATTAATGGGTATGTCTATTGGCGTGGCAATGGTTTCCCGTATTGCAAAGTCCTTTCAAGATTATGTGGTAAATGTGGTTGTGCAAAAGTTTGGCGCCAAAGTATTCACAGATGGGTTGCAACATTCCATGCGGTTGCCTTATCAGGACTTTGCCGATCAACGTAGTGGAGAAACATTATCCATCCTTCAAAAAGTACGTCAGGATACTTCCCAGTTTATTGGTTATTTCATCAACGTGCTTTTCCCAATTGTAGTAGGTATTGTTTTTCTATTAATCATCACTGTCCGCATCCATTGGAGTTTGATCTTGGTTTATTTCACAGGTATTATCATATTAGCTTTCTTGGTGGGTGTATTGAGTAAAAAGATAAAAGCAATACAAGGAAACATCGTTAGGGAAACCGCTTCTTTAGCGGGTAGTACCACCGAGAGTTTACGTAATATAGAATTGATAAAAAGTCTCGGTCTTACCAAGCAGGAAGTAAAACGTCTAAATACAAATACGTATAAGATACTTGGCTTGGAGTTATCCAAGGTGAAGAGGGTTCGTAGCATCGCCTTCTTGCAAGGCACCACGGTTCATTTACTAAGAATTATTATCCTATTTATCTTATCTTATCTTGTATTTGGTGGCAGGCTTACCACGGGACAGCTCATATCCATGCAGTTTTATAGTTTCTTCATTTTCGGACCGTTGCAGGAACTGGGTAGCATCATCACTTCGTATAAGGAAGCGGAGGTATCAATCAATAACTTTGATAAGCTGATGAAAAAAGAAGTGGAGCCAAAGCCTCATACCCCGGTTGAAGTGGGAGATATAGAAGATTTGGAATTCAACAATATAACCTTTCAGCATACCACTGCACAATACAAGGCATTAGAGAATATCAGCTTTGAAGTGCAAAAAGGCGAAACGATTGCCTTTGTAGGACCAAGTGGTGCAGGTAAGAGTACCTTGGTTAAATTATTGGTGGGGTTATACCGCCCGCAGGAAGGGACTATCTATTATAATGACAAGCAAGGTAACGAGATAGATTTTGATGAACTGAGGGGACAGATTGGTTTTGTAACCCAAGATACACAACTGTTTAGCGGTACCATAAAAGAAAACCTTTTATTTGCGGCACCCAATGCTACAGAGGAAGATTTGCATGACGCCTTGCAAAAAGCAAGTTGTACCAATCTATTGGAAAGGGCGGAGAAAGGATTGGACACCCTTATAGGGGAAGGCGGTTTGAAATTGAGTGGCGGTGAAAAACAACGCCTATCCATTGCACGTGCATTGATACGCAGACCGAGGTTATTAATATTTGATGAAGCCACATCTGCGCTTGATTCATTGACCGAAGAATCTATCACCAATACCATCAGGGCTATTTCGGAAGAGAAGAACCAGATTACAGTAATGATTGCCCACCGTTTGAGCACCATCATGCACGCCGAGCGCATATATGTACTGGAAAAAGGACAGATTGTAGAAACAGGTAGTCACCACGAACTCTTGGCAGAGAAGGGATTGTATTACGCCATGTGGCGTCAACAGATTGGGGAAAGGAAATTGGCAACAGTGTAAGTATTAGTCAAAAGTCGAAAGTTGAAAGTCAAAAGTAAAGAGAAAGAAAAACCTTCCTGATTTGACTTTTGACTTTCAACTCTCGACTTTCAACTGTTTATAGGTATTTTTGCCCTCACATGTATTATATTGTCTATTATACTCTCTATCTTTTTTCGCTCCTGCCTTGGTTCATCATTTATGGAATTAGCGACTGTGCCTATTTCCTTACTTATCACGTATTTGGCTATCGGAAAGAGGTGGTAATGAATAATCTGCTTACAGCTTTTCCGGAAAAGACTGAGGAGGAAAGAATCAGTATTGCCAAGGAAATGTATAAAAGACTGATAGATACTTTTATTGAAACCATAAAAGCACTGTCTATTTCTACAAAAGAACTGAATAAAAGATTCCAAGCCAACTATGAGGTGGTGAATGATTTGTACGAAACCGGTAAGAACATACAACTGCACGGCGGCCACTTCTTTAATTGGGAATATACCAACCTAGCTTACTGCCTCAATATCAAATATCCTTTTACGGGGGTTTACTATCCATTAAGCAATAAGATTTTTGATAAGATAATGTGCGACTTACGTGCTAGGTTTGGCAGCATATTGATTCCCGCACCAACATTTAACAGACAATTCTTAAAGATAGCCAAGGGAAGATATGTACTCACCTTGGGCGGCGACCAAAACGCCAGTAACTTATCTGCCGCTTACTGGCTGCCCTTATTTGGAAAGATGGCCCCTTTTGTAACCGGATTGGAACGTATGGCGGTGGCAAAGGATACGGCAATAGTAATGTGCACAACTTACAGGGTGAAAAGAGGCTATTATAAATCGGAGTTTGCTTTGTTTACCACCGAACCAACCACACTGCCAAAGGGTGCAATAACCATTGGGTTCAGGGATTATATGGAGCAACAGATACGCCTACGCCCCGAAAACTATTTATGGACACACAAACGATGGAAACATAAATTTGATGCAGAAAAATATTCAGCAATGGTTTTGGAGAATGAAAAGTGAGGTGTTGGATAGTTTTTTTTATTCAATTTTAGCGTATTCCAGTTGCAAACTGGCTTCCGCCTTTGTTGATGTTTCCCACTAGCCGTTGTGTCTTCAGATCAACATATTAGTAGAATATAAGTTGCTCATTTTATCAAAACCTGCTAGGAGTTGTTGATCAAAAAGACACAACGGCGAATATTAAAAAATCGCATCACTTTTCTACTTATGCCACCGCAATGGTACTATATAATACATGGTATATAACTTGTGCAGTAGAAAAGAAATTGCCACGAAGTACACTAATCAAAACGGGTGCACATCATTTTTTTTGACATTATATTATTATCCGTTCTTCGTTTTATAAATAAAGCGATATTTTGAACGAAGAAATCTTGCAATCAGCATTTATAAATTAAATCAACTCCCTCAAGTCATTGGCATCCATAGGTAATTTCTATGACTATGACAAGAAGTTTTCAGAAATTCACACGGAATTTGGCAAGCATATGCTTGAGAAAAGCCTTGAGAATGTATCGAGGGACGGGTCGAAAAAAAAGTTTGTATTCCTCCCCACACTTTCTTTAGGGCTTTCGCAAAAACAGGTATCGGATAAAGATTATTGTGTGCTATTTCTACAAAATAAATGGCAGCATAATGAACATTCGGAGTAGTATTCCATAAAAAAAGAATAGCACACCGAAGCTTCGGCATGGCTTCCCGAATTTCGGAACAGCGAGCCGAACGTTCGGCATGGTATTCCGGAAAAAAAGAATAACACCCCGAAGCTTCGGCATGGCATTCCAAAAATAAAGAACAGCACCCCGAAGCTTCGGCATGGCATTCCATAAAAAAGGAATAGCACCCCGAACGTTCGGCATGGCAATCCAAAAAAAAAGAATAGCGCCCCGAATGTTCGGCATGGCATTCCAAAAAGTTGGCATATAGCCCCGAAGCTTTTTTATGTTACCCATCAAAAAATAACAAGTACAAAAACAATTATTATTCAACATTAAAATTAATAGAACATGATTTCTTCAAATAGATTATTCGGTGACCTTTTTGATGGTAAAGACATAACGCCAGACAGATTGGTAATATTTGCTAAAGATGAATTTGCCAGATTGACCAAGGGCAATGGTGGTGGTCTTTTTACCTCACAGTTGGCCATTTTGGCAACTTTGATAGCCACGCTGGAGGCAGATGTGAGCGGCGTGGATACCACGCTGAACCTGCAAAGTGGGCAAACGGATGAAGTAGATTTGGTAACCTACGAATTTGGATCGACCCTTAGTAGTTTGGAAGGTATGATTGCGTATAACTTAGGAGGAAAGGATACTATTGGTTTTAAGGAGTTTTATCCACACGGGCGTACAGAATACAGCAAAATATCGCGCCCCAAGATGCCCAAATTGTTAAACCGGATTTTTAAGGCCGCCACCAAATACAGCACAGAACTTGGTGTAACGATAACCGCCCAACTGAAGGGGTTTGAGGCGAAATATTCTACCGCCCGCGATGTACAAAATACATCAATAACAGGATTGTCGTCTACAAGAACAGACAGGAACACTGCCGAAACGGGTATGCGTAAGGGGTTGACGCAAAGTGTGCATTTAGTGGGTAGCATTTTTCCGACTGATGTAGTGAAATGTAGTGGCTTTTTCAACTTTAACCTGCTGTATACCACGGCACACCGCAAACACATATTCTACAATGACACACTGATAGTTGATGAAATCAAGACCATCATCAACCGTTCATTTACCGATAATGTAACCATTGCCATTAGAAACAAGGGCACTAATGCGGATATTGAAGTATGGTTGGCGGCAACTGCCGATGGATTGCCTACAATATTATTGTGTACGGTGGCATCAGGAAAAGCATCTATCGTAGTTCCATCGAGTCTTGGAGATATAGACAATACGTTTTTATTGATAAAAAACGCAAGTGCGGTAAACCCTGCCATTTATGAAATAGAAATTATTGGGTAGGTGATAGGGGGTAGGGCTTAGGGGTTAGAAAGAGTAAAAGTGTCAATTGTGACTATGTGGTAGAAAAAAGGCTTTGCTTAGGATACTAATATGTGTGCGTAGGTAAATTAGTAGAATTATCTATAATAAATTTGTGTTTTCTTTAATAGGACAATATATGTAGGGAAGTGATCACTGTACCCTCCCCTATAATTAAACCCACTCCAGGTACGCATTGGGTAACCTTTAAAACTTCCAGTAGTCTCTGTCATGAAATCTTTGTTGAACACAAATTGTTTATAGTAAAAATATCCAGTCTGTTTTTTATCGAGCCACGGATGGGTAATCATAATCTGGTCAAATAAGCTCCAAGAATCTTGATAAGCTAAGGTGCCAATACCTTTATTATACAGCTCCGTAAATGGGTTGTAAATATCTCCTTCTTTCACGTCAGATATGACACTAACAGCTTTCAAAACTTTTACCACACTAGGGCTTGTAGGCTCGTCATTCAAATCTCCCATAATGATAATTTTAGCATCCGGTTCAGTTTTATAAATCTCAGCCTGTTGTACTTTACAAACTGCAGCCGCTGCCGCACGTGCGGGCGCACTTTTTTCATCCCCACCCAATCTGCTAGGCCAATGATTAACCAATACATAAATTGTTTCTCCATCCAGTTTTCCTTTCACATATAATATATCTCTCGTAAACCTTGCATTCTTCGATCTGCCTGGCAATACAACAAATAAAGGCTTACTTTCTTCTACGGTAAAGTATTTAGGATTATAAATGAGTGCCACATCTATTCCTCTTGCATCCCTACTATCATAATGTACAATTTTGTAGTTGCGTTTTATAAGAAGAGGGCTATGAATTAAATCATTCAAAACAGTATCATTCTCTACCTCAGCCACCCCAATCATGGCAATTCCGTCTCTGTTTATATCCGTCCCTATCTGAGAAATAACTGTTGAAAGCTTTTGAACTTTGTCCAGATAAATAGCCGTATTGTATTTATAATCTCCAAGAGGCGTAAAATCAATATCGTATATCATAGGATTACGTACTGTATCGTAAAAATTTTCGCAGTTATAAAAAGCAACTACTGCAACTTTGTAATTGTTTTGCGTTTGAGACAAAACGCTTACAGGAATTAAGAGAAGATAGAAGAAATATTTCATTTCGCAATAATTCAAGTAAACATAGTCTAATAACCAAACAATGGTGCGCATTCTGTATTATTTATAATAAACTTTTTTATAATTGTCTTTTTTGAAATTCTTATGGCTATTTTTGAGCGGAAAATAAAAAAATTTTATGAGGAAATTAGGTTACATACTTTTGCTAATTGGCATATCTAACATTGCCAATGCGCAGAAAACAAATATGAAACTGCCCGCAAGCAGCGACACATTATCTCCACGAACAGACAGTTTGCTTATTCAAGACTTAAACCTATCCGATAATATACCAGTAATATCTATTGATGATAATGATATAGGTAGTTTAGGCACTCAAAATATATCCTCTTCCTTATCGGCAGGCAGAGATCCTTTTATTAACGCAGCCTCATTCAATTTTTTTACTGCCAGATTTAGGGTTCGTGGCTATAACCAAAGCAACTCGACCACTTTTATGAATGGGGCTAAATTGGAAAATCTGGATAATGGTGGTAGTAATTTTGGTGCTTTCAGTGGATTGGCAGGTGTTTTAAGAAACAGACACATGTCTAATGGCATTCATCCAAATACTTATGGGTATGGAGGCATTGGTCTGAATACTGAAATTGATACACGCCCTAGTATTCAAAGAAAGCGTACAGAATTTGGGTATTCTTATTCTAATGGCAACTACACACATAGATGGTCTTTTACACACTGTACAGGCTTAAATAAAAATGGATGGGCTTTTACATTTAGTGGTAGCAGAAGATGGTCTGATGAAGGTTATGTACCAGGTACTTACACAAACAGTTGGAGTTATTTTGTTGGGGTAGATAAAAAGATTAGTGATAAAAGAACATTGTCGTTGGTTATTTTCAACTCTCCTTCCGAAAACGGAGGTCAAAGAAGTTCTGTAATAGAAATGGACACTTTGGTAGGCAGTCATTACTACAATTCTGCTTGGGGATACCAGAATGGAAAGAAGAGAAATGCGTCCGTAATCAAAACAAACCAACCTTATATAATACTTTCTGATGAAACAAAATTTAACAATAGCACTAGTCTTATAAATGCTGCGTCATTAAGTTTTGGAACAAGAGGATTAACAGGCTTAGAATATTTCAATGCACCTAATCCAGCTCCAGACTATTATAGATACCTCCCTAGTTACTACCCCGATGCCCCAGCAACTGCAGACGCACTCGCGCAACAAATTAAGACTAACGTAAACAAGCGTCAACTAGATTGGCAATCTTTTTATGATGTAAACAGGTCTCACCCTGAAACGATTAACAATGCCACCGTTAACGGAGTTACTGGGCAGACATACACCGGGATGCGCTCAAGTTATATTATTGGAGAACGTATAAAGGCTTCGCAAAGATTAAATTTCAGCTCAACTTTTAATAAAAGATTCAAGCGTGTTGAGTTCACTACTGGCATCGTTCTATTAACACAAAATGACCATAACTATAGACGGTTAGATGATTTATTAGGTGGCAATTTTTATCTTGACTTGAATCAATATGCTTTGGGAAGCTCTCCTTCAAATCTAACTAGGGAATACCCCGATGTTCGTAAGCCAAACAATATTATCAAGGCTGGAGATACATATGGGTATGATTACAATTCCCATATAAACAAAGAACAAGTTTGGACTCAGGGATTATTTAAATTTAGAAGATTTGATGTATTTGCGGCAGGGGAAATTTCAGGTACTCAATTTTGGAGATATGGTAATATAGCCACTGGTCTATATCCTAATAGCTCTTATGGTAAATCAAAGGTTTATAGCTTCACAAACTATGGCATTAAGGGAGGTGCCACTTATAAGGTAGATGGTAAAAACTATCTATTTGTAAATGCATCTTACGAAACAAAGGCACCCGACTTCCGAAATGTGTTTTTAGCGCCTGATAGCCGTGATCAGGTTCAGGATAATATTAAAAACGAAAAGACTAAAAGTGTAGAAGCTGGTTATTTGTTTAATGGCCCCACTCTTAAACTACGTGCTACAGGATATTATACTAGAACAGAGGATGAAATGCGCGTGCAAGGCTTCTACAATGATGATTATTATACTTTCACAAACTATGCAACTAACAATATTGCTAAAATACACTTCGGTGGCGAACTCGGTTTTGAAGCGAAAATAATACCCGTAGTTACAGTTACTGGTGCCGCTGCTATTGGCAGGTATTACTATGATAGCCGTCAGAATGCCATAACTGTAAATGATAATACACAAGGTATCTTGGCTAGAGATACTGTTTATTCTCAAAACTACCGTGTACCGAATACACCTCAAGAAGCATATAGTTTGGGCATTCAATATCGGTCAAGAAACTACTGGTATATAGGATTGACTGGCAATTATTTCGCCCAAATCTGGGAGAGTTTCAATCCAATACGTCTAACAACATCTGCAGTTTCTAATGTAAATTTCGGCACACCGGATTATTATAAGATAATTAGGCAAGAACGCTTACCAAGCCAATTCACCCTAGATCTAAATGCAGGCTGCTCTTGGAGGCTTCCAAAACAATGGCTTCATAAAAGCTTCTCTCTATTTATGCTAAACGGGAGGGTAAGTAATTTGTTAGATAATAAAGACTTAGTAACTTTTGGCGGACAACAATTAAGATTTGATAAAAGTAATCTTAATAAATTTCCTTCTAGATATACTTATGCAAATGGATTAACATTTGCCCTAAATGCAACATTAAGATTTTAATAAATAAATACAAACAAATAAACACTCACACTAAAAGTTGACAAAATGAAAAATAGAAATTTGTTCTTGATTAGTTCATTATTACTGGTTGTATTTGCAACGGTTATTACAATATCTTGTAATAAGAAATTTGACGAACCACCTGTTACTTCTCTTATTCCGATAGATACATCTATCACCAATCATATTATCAGTGTTAAAGCTCTGAAGGCCAAACATTCTATTGGTGGTCTGGAGTTGATTACAGATAATTCTATAATCGCGGTAACTGTAGGAGCAGATGATGAAAGTGGCAATTTTTATAAATCTTTGGCAGTACAAGATTCAACAGGAGGTATCCTTCTGAAACTAGATCGCAGTAATCTTTTTAATGACTATCCAGTAGGGAGAAAGTTATATATTAAATGTAAAGGCTTATACATTAGTGATTATAATCATGCCATCGATTTAGGTGTTATTGACAACACCGTTCCTGGCAATCCTGCACTTGGAGGTATTCCTGCAGTTTTCTTTGACACTTACATTGTAAAGGGTACTCTTGGCAATACAGTAACTCCTAAAGTTGTTACATTGGCTCAATTAAATTCTGCATTAAAAATTGCAGTTGGAAGTATCCCTGCAAAGGATACGTTGCAAAATGTATTAATACAAGTGAACAATGTAGAACTTGCCACTTCTGATGTTGGATTTATTTATGCAGACACATCCGCCGCAAAGAAATCAGTTTCCCGTAATTTAACTGATTGTATTGGAACAACTGGTGTAGTACTTTATACAAGTGGCTATGCCGATTTTGCAGGCTTACCAGTTCCTACTGGTAAGGGTACTTTGACTGGTATATTTACTCCATACAGTAACAAATCAGCTGAAATACTAGTTCGTGATACAAGCGATGTTAAATTTACTGATACCCGTTGTGGTGCGGCAGTATCAACAACTTTGTTTAGCGAATCGTTTTCTGGTGTTACTAACGGTACTGTAATTACTACTACAGGTAGCAGCAACGTATGGCAGAACATAGCAGAAGTAGGTGGATTCTCTTACACTGGTTATGTAAATACCGCAGGAACCACACACATGGCTAGCATTAGCGGTTTTGTTGCCGGAGGAACTGGTCCTGCTATTATTAAAAGCTGGATGATTACCCAGGCTATCACAATCCCAGCTGCTACTAATGCCCCAGCTCTGAGTTTTGTAAGTGCTGATGGATACTATGCAGGAGCAACGTTCCAAGTATTGGTTTCCACTGATTATAATGGCAGTAGTACCCCTTCCACCTCAACATGGGCAGTTTTGCCAGCAACAATATCTACTGGTCACGCCAAATTTACTACTGCAGTTCCTTCAGGAGCAGTAGATTTAAGCGCCTACATAGGTAAAACAATATATTTAGCTTGGCGATATACCACTACTACTACTGCACAAGCAGGTACAGGATACGAGTTTGGCACTGTAAAAGTTCTTGGGTACTAAACTCAACCACACTTTGTAGATAAATTTGATTGATTACAAACTGGCTTAAAGTATTAGAGATAATATTTTAAGCCAGTTTTGTTTATAAAGGGCATAACTTTTACGTTACTTTACACTAATTAAAAACAACAATATGCTCACAAAACAACTTGAGTTGACTGGGGAACAGACCTCTCCCCTATTTAGAATTATGTGGATTCATAATAATAATGAACCACAAAGAAGGTATTATGACAACAATATCTGTGCATTTCATATTGGCAATGGTTTTATTCTTTCCGTTGCCCATAACCTTAGAGCAGAAGCACAAATTTTCAAATCGATAGACCAGTCAATCTATACAACTGAAATATTACCGAGGTTGAATGCCGAACAAATTGCCCTTTTTAATAAGTGCTATCCATTGGATGCCTCAACAAATAAACGATATGTAAATATCATAGACCAGCAGGATTATCATACTATTGTAGAAATACTAAAGCAAATAAACTTTGACACAAGATGGCTAACACTTATGCAACGGAATATTTGCAAACCTTACATGCTGGTTCAATTTAAGAATAACCAATTTTATAATGATGTATCATTGACCAAACACTTTAATGCGGATACTTATTTTTCGGAACCGAGTATTAACAGACATACTTTTTTGGTTGAAGTAGAGCTTGTTGAAGCATTTTATAATGAAGACATAGCATTATATAAAATGGTTAATGCCAATCAAGATGTAATAAATAGAATTCCTTCCATTGAAGTTGATTCTTCTGTTCTAAACGATAATGAATCGAATTATTATTGCCTACAGAGTTCTCCATCAAGCGAGATTGGCAAGCTGTTGAACAAGGCACAAATAGAAGGATACTTGGAACATTTTAATGTTTTTCAAGACCGTATTGGCGGCAACTATACATTTGAAGGAATGCGTTATCTGATAAAAGGGTATTTTAGATTTGGTTCTTCGGGAGCTCCGTATGTATCTTACAATAAGGAAACCCAGAAGTTTAAGGTAAATGCGGTGCAAAGCGAGGCATGCCCCATCCAGCTTTCTATAGATAATAAAAGAGATGGCAACTTTCAATATGTAAATGCGCTTGCCACTTCTTTAAGTGTTATTAAAGAGAGATTAGACAAACAATTAGGGGCAACAACCTTTTAAAAGGTTGTTGCCCCTCTCAATATTATGCTTTACAACACCTAACTAATAAACTTATCCTCTATCTTTCATACTCTACCAATTCAAACCTACTCTTCAACAATATATTATCCGAAGTAGTGCCAATCATCATAGCAGATTCAGCCTGATATCATTTGCCCAGAACAGTTATTATCAATGTTTATTGATTCTGTCTTGAGTAAAATACCACGGCGAACCGAACAATTTAAGGTTGCGTTACCTTTATAGGTCTGTGCTACTTACATTTGCCCACTTAAATTTATACATGACAAAGACTTACGACTATATTATTGTACTTAAAAAGAAACCTTTTGAACTAATAGATACCATTAGTAAGCTGATGCTGTTGTTGGCCCTAGCTGCATTTGTTTTCGATTCTTTTTCTACCTTTTATAACCACAATACTAAAATATCCACTAGCGTTGCTTGGCTATTGGTATGTATTTCTACAGCAGTGGCTGGTTGGTGGATATTTTGTGGTTGGCAACAAGGCAGGGGACTTATTCCTTATTATCGTTTTGCATTGATGTTTGCAGCTTGGGGATGGATTAGTTTGCCAGGAGGTAAATTGATTGCGATGGTTTATCTAGTAGCCTGTTTTTTAGAGAAACCAGTAAAAGTTTCTCCAGAAGTTGCTTTTGATGATGAAGAAATAGTCATTAATAGTTTCCCGAAACAAACTTTTCAATGGGATGCAGTAAATAATGTTGTTTTGAAAGATGGGCTACTAACCATTGATCTAAAAAATAATAAAGTAATTCAAAAAGAAGTAGATGCCCAGATTTCACCTGAAATTGAAGCTGAATTTAATAGGTTCTGTCAAAAGTAAGTAACTAGCCGAAAGTTGAAAGTCAAGAGTCAAAGGCGATGGAGCAACTAAATACTTTCAACTTCGACTAATTTATAACTCATATCTCATAATTTATAATTAATAAATATGCCTTACGTACTTTATTCTGATGGCAATGGAAATATATTCGAAGACTTGTCCTTGTATGCCGTTGGGCGTGCGGGTTGGGATGCTTATCCAGTAGAAAATGAGGATTGGATAGAACTGCCCGAGGGTGGTAACCTATACGAATTGCCAGGCCGTAGGGGCATTGGCATTGATGTAGAAACGGGCGATATGCGCCTTTGTGATAAAGGTTGGGCTGTGGCAGCGTTTATTCCGCCGGCACATACTGGGTTGTTTATGGCCGCCTACGAAACCTTGCCCGATGCACCCACACTTCCTTTGTTCTGCTATACAGCTGCTGGTTGGGAAGATGATAAGTTTTATGTAACGGCTGTAAGGATAGAGTCCGACATAAGGCAGGAAGCCGAGGGATATGACGATGTTAAGATAGAAACAGGAACCAATCATCTATTGGCCGCCTATCCAGATAACCGATTGGTAAAACACCTGATGGAAAACTGTTGCATGACTTATACCTGTCCTGCTGCACGTAATTTATCTTTGGGAAGATGGGAGTGTCCTGTGCCTACTTCACCTGCATGTAATGCAAATTGTATTGGGTGTATTTCTTTTCAGCCAGAAGAAGAAACCATTGTTGCCACACAGGATAGACTTACGTTTAAACCTACACCAGAAGAAATTGTGGAATTTACCGTGCCACATTTAATGAATGCGCCCTACCCTATCATTAGCTTTGGACAAGGTTGTGAAGGTGAACCATTGCTTATGTGGGAGACCATACGCGATTCTATCATTGAGATAAGAAAGCATACGCCAAACGGCAGCATCAACATCAATACAAATGGTTCCAAACCAGATGCGGTAAGGGCATTGTGCGAAGCCGGACTAAACAGCATAAGGGTTAGTACAAATTCTGCGCGGAAACATATATATACGCCCTATTATCGCCCCAATAACTATCAGTTCGAAGATATAGTAGAAAGCCTTAAAGTGATGCGTAGCTATGGTGGTTGGGCAAGCATTAATTACTTTGTTTTTCCTGGCATGACAGATAGTATTGAGGAATATGAGGCTTTGCGTTGGTTGATTAAAGAAACCGATCTGAACATGATTCAATGGCGCAACTTTAATATTGATCCCGATTGGTATTTAGGACAAATAGGCGTTACAGATATGGGTGAGATAATGGGTGTAAAACAATTACAAGGCCTGATAAAAGAAGAGTTCCCCAATGTGAAGTATGGGTACTTCAATCCGCCAATAGAAAGGATAAAAGGTAACTACGAAGCCGATTATGCGCATTAGATTTTGATATTATGCAAATAAAAAGGCAGCCTCTCATTCAAGACGCTGCCTTTTTGTTATATGTAATCGGCAGATTGCTTATACTAATACATCTTCGTACTATGAATGTACAACCATCAATGGGATGTGGCTGTGAAATGCTAATTCCTTAGTGTGGCTTTTTATAAAAAGACTTTCAATGAGATTATGCTTCTTGGGTATTACTACAACTAAATCTACGTCATTATTTTCCGCAAAGTGATTAACCCCGTCTGAAAAAAACACACATTCTGTAAAATAAAATTCAGGGTTATAGCCATTGAACAAATTTTCAAATGCCAAACGCTCTGAAGAGTCTTCGTCATACCTTTCCTCATTCATTTTAGCAACATGAAGAATAAGTAATGTAGCTTTTGTTGAATCTAGCACAGCCTTTAGTTGATTGGCAGGAACTGACTTTTCAATCTCGGAAAAATCTGAAATCAACATTATCTTATCAATCCCTTTAAACTCATTTTTTGCAGGCACTATTATAACTGGTACAGAAGATTGTCGGGCAACAACCACTGTATCGCTCCCAATAATATTTTCTGTAAAAGCCCCTCCCCCAGTAATACCCATAATAATAATATCTGCGCCAGCATTCTTTTGGGTAGTTCTTATATCCTCTGTGAAGAATCCATAGTTTACAATCAATTCCATTTCAAGTCCAGGAAAAGAATAGTTTTTTAGTTGTTGCTGAAAATGTTTAAGTCCATTTAAGGCACTATCTTTCATTATGTCAAAATCAACCAAATCGTCATTAAGCATTACGGGTTCTGTTGGCACGACATTAAAATTTACAGGAACAGCGTAAGTATGATAAAAGATTATCTTTTTAGCTCCAACTTGTTTGGCAAATCCTAAGGCATATTTACCCGCATTTAACGAAGCATCAGAAAAATCGGTAGGCAATAATATAGTATTCATTATAAAAGGTTTTATTAACGTGTCTTTTTAAAATTATTTGATAATTAATATTCATGAACAGCCATCAAAGGAATATTACTGTGAAAAGCCAGCCCAGTTGTGTGACTTTTTGTAAACACACTTTCCAGAAAACTATGTTTCTTAGGAATTACAATAGTAATATCTGCTTTATATTCTGAAGAAAAATAATTGGTTGCTTCTATAAAATTGGGGTTTGTTACAAAATGAAATTCGGGGTTATATCCAGCAAATAATTCTTTCAATGCCAAGCATTCATGAGCCCCCTCATAAAGTGAGTGGCGTGCAGAAGAGGCTACATGCAGGATTAATAATTTTGCATTGGTATCGTCCAACACTTTTTTAATTGGAATAAAAGGAACAAACTCTTCTATTTCTACAAAGTCAGACACCAACAACAACCTATTTATACGTTTGTAAGTACTTCTTGGCGGCACAATTATCACCGGCACTTTGGCATATTTGGCTACTACTGTGGTATTGCTTCCAAATATCTTTTCAGAAATCATTCCCCCACCTGTTATTCCCATAACTATAACGTCGGCATCTACCTCATCGCAAGCGCCATTGATGTTTTCTGGAAGTAGGCCATACTTGGCTAATAACTCTATCTGAATGCCTTGGGGACATTCGGACAATAAGCCGTTTTTTACATAGTTCAAGCCTTCCATTGCAGCATCTTCCAGCATCTCATAATCCAAGATACTGATACCGGGCATAGACGGGTCTATTGTGGTATTCATTGGCGCAACAAACACGTTATATAAAATAATTTTTTTAGCCCCGACTTGCTTTGCCAAACCAAAAGCATAATTAACAGCATTGATGGAAGTGTCAGAGAAATCAGTAGGTACAAGTATCGTTTTCATATAGCTCGCTTTAAGACATAAAATTAATAAGTAGTTGGCAGTTAAACATGACTTTAGTCATATTTATTTTTTTTAGCAAATAAAAATATATAACAAAAAAGGGCGTATAGTCAGTTAAGACTTTACACCCCTCTCCTAAATATCATTCTATAACTACCTTACTGTAGATCCTGTATTGACAGCCTCTTCTGGATTAATAAAATGCAATTTACCTACATTATCCTCTGCCATCAATATCATTCCGTTACTTTCTATTCCACGCATTTTTCTTGGTGCAAGATTTACAACTACGGTTACTTGTTTACCAACAATGTCTTCTGGTGTAAAATTAAGTGCGATCCCACTTACAATGGTTCTGATTTCAAAGCCTAAATCAACCGAAAGCTTCAATAACTTATCTGCTTTTGGCACTTTCTCAGCGGCCACTATTGTCCCTACCCTTAAATCTATCTTTGCAAAGTCATCAAATACTATCTCCGCTCCTACCGGTTCCAATTCTTTTACTACTCCTTTTTCCTTAATCTCTTCCAATATATTATTTGTTTTACTGTTTACTTGCGCTGCCTTTTCTTTCAGCTTTATTAATTGTGCCTCTATCTCTTCATTCTCTATCTTTCTAAATAGCAATTGTGGTTCGCGCAAACTATACCCCACTTTCAGCAAATCTATCCTACCGGCATTCTGCCATTCCAGCATCCTATCCACCACCTTCATCATCTTGCAGAGTTTACCAGCTGTAAATGGCAAGAAAGGATTAATAAGTATGGTTAGGTTTGCGGTTAATTGCAGGCACAGATGCAAACAGTTATCTATTTTCTTTTTACCATCCACCGACAGCACTCCGTCTATAGTTTCACGCTTTGCTACCATCCAAGGTTCTTTTTCCTGCATGAATTTGTTTCCCTTACGGGCAAGATCCATCACTTCAAACAGTGCATCCCTAAACTTATATCCTTCCAACAATGTCTCAATCTTTATGGAAGAAGCTTTGATATCCAATATCAATTGTTTATCCGCCTCATCAATGATGTCATTGCTAAATACCGGCACTTTACCATTGCAGAGCTTATGCATCAACACAAATGTGCGATTAACAAAGTTGCCAAATATGTTTACAAGCTCGCTGTTGTTTGCATCCTGAAAGCCCTTCCATGTAAATTCACTGTCCTTTGTTTCGGGAGCTATCTGCGTAAGGTAATAACGTAATACATCCGCCATGCTTTCGCCGCCATTATCTTTTTTTACCCAGTGGTTTATATAGTCGTCCATTTCAATGCTCCATCCCCTGCTGGTACTCATCTTATCCCCTTCCAGGTTCATGAATTCATTGGCAGGAACATTGGTTGGCAGTATATTGCCATGCAATTTAAGCATCACCGGGAAGATGATACAATGAAAAACGATGTTATCCTTACCCACAAAATGAACCAATTTGGTATCTGGTGCATACCAATAAGGTTTCCAGTCCTTTTCATTGTTCAATGCCCATTGCTTGGTGGCACTGATATAACCTATGGGCGCATCAAACCATACATACAATACTTTGCCAGCATCACTTTCGTTAACCGCATTCCGTTGACCGTTTACCGAAGGGTCGGACTCGTTATCGGTTAACGGTAAACGATTAACGGTTGGCTGATTACTATTAACGGTAAGCGGCAAACGTATTCCCCAATCCAAATCCCGCGTCACGGCACGTGGTTGCAATCCACCATCTATCCAACTCTTGCATTGCCCTACCACACTGGTACGCCAATCGTCCTTGTGTTCTTTCAATATCCATTCCCTCAAAAAATCTTCATGCCTATTTAATGGTAGATACCAGTGTTTTGTAGCCTTTTTTATAGGTGCATTACCACTTAGGGTACTTACAGGATTTATTAGCATTTCTGGGCTTAACGAACTTCCACATTTCTCGCACTGATCGCCATAGGCGTTGTCATTTGCACACACAGGGCATGTACCTTTTATATATCTATCTGCCAAAAAGGTATTGGTTGCCTCATCATAATACTGTTCGCTTTCTTTCACCTCAAGGTCACCATTATCAT
>JANYEU010000442.1 GCA_025362915.1 Chitinophagaceae bacterium
GGCAGGATTAGCCTGACCTCCTTTAGCTTGCAACTTTACGTAAGTTGAAATTTCTTTAGCCATATTTTACGATTTAATTGGTGATAGCGTCTGAAATTTTCGTTCAGACTCCCAAGATCAATCATTCTCACTTATCGAAAGAACTTTTTGGGAGCGCAAATGTAGGGGAATAATTTATATTGTGAATATTTATTTCAATTTGTACGTATTACGTAATACTTAAAACGTATAACTCCTTAAAAGGCTTCGCCCAGAATGAAATAGAGCCCATTATTATTGCCCTGGCCAATGCCGTAATCGAGCCTTAGGTTAAGCTTTTCTTTTTTGCTGATGGCAAAGCGTACACCTGCTCCGTAAGAATATTTCATGTCGCTGATAGTAAAATCTGTGAAGGTGTTACCAACATTTCCGGTACTGCCAAATACAACTGTGCCCCATCTTCGATAAACGGGTATCCTGTATTCTCCTTGAAATACCAACTCGTTTTTATCACGATATCTACCACTATAAAATCCCCTCATACTACTACTGCCACCAAGGGCAGCGAGGCTACGCAATGGCACTTGGCTACCAATATCTCCATAGAAATACCCTTGCAATGCCAGCACCTGATGTTTATAAATGGTAAAATATTTTCTGTAATCAAGCACTACATTGGCATAGTCGTAGTCGCTGCCTATTATCTTTCCAAAATGGGTGAAATGTAGTTCTGCAAAAGTTCCTGCGCCAGGAGAGAATGCTTCCTTGCGGTTATCATAAGAAAAACTAACCCCTAACCCAGACACTAAATAAGGGTCACGCCCTGCAACATTTTGTTTGTCAAAAATGCCATTATGCATGTAGTCTACTTCAAATACCTTTTGCATTTCATATATCAAGCCTACATAACAATGGTTGCCCAACTGCCTCATCAGGTGTAAATAAATATAATATTGTTTAAAAGTGTACGACTCTTGCGCTGAATCGGAGGAGTTTTTACCAAGCCCCCAGAATTTGTCGGGGAAGCTACTATATGATATTTGCTCATTCAGTATATATCGTTCGTTCTTAAAGTACTCCGTGCCATTGATGGCAGCAATAAATTGTTTCTTCAGTGAGTACAATGCCAACCCCTGCATATTAGAAGTACGCGTAGTGGTATCAGTCTTATATATATGGAAAGTGGCAGAAGTGGCTACACCAAAAGACCAACCTGTTTCGATAGAGCGTGTAATGACAGGAAAAATAAGTATTTGCTTTGCAGACGCAGAGTCTTTTAAAGGAATTTGCCCCATGCAGTTATTTAAAAAAGCAGCAGACAACAAGAAAATGATACAAAGTCTTACAAACATGGTATATAGAGTGGCAACAAAAGTATTGTTTGAAAGTAATTGGGCAATTAAAATTATTTAAGAAGGAATGCAATAACCTTGTTTTAAGTTCCTTCCAACCACTTTCCGCACTTTCTAATCGTACATATCCTTTATTCTATTACCTTAGCGGCGTTAAATGAAAAGACAGCAAACTATAGTATTATTCCCAATTGCAGTTCCTACCACTGCTAAAACGCTTTTTACAACAACCCTTTAAGGGTTGCAAATTGTCATATCATCCCATGGGCTTAACGCTGTCATATCTCTCAAAAGAATTACAAAGCCTACTTACACATACGTTTACCATTCACTTACCTGACTAAAAAATATATTTAATGAAAGTTCTAAAGTTCGGTGGCTCATCGGTGGCCAATGCAGAAAACATAAAGAAAGTAGTAACCATTGTAAAACAACCCCAATATGCCAAATCAATCGTTGTGGTATCTGCCCTCGGTGGTGTAACGGATTCGCTTATTTCGTTAGCTACGAAAGCAGCTAATGGGGATGAATCGTACAAAGAAACATTGGTTGAATTAGAAACAAGACATATTGAAACTGTACAAGCCTTATTGCCTATCAACAACCAAAGTGCTTGCATCAGTGCGGTAAAGCAACACTTCAATGAATTGGAAGATGTTTGTGAAGGTGTGTTTCGCTTGGGGGAATTATCTGACCGTACAAAGGACAAGGTAGTAAGCTATGGCGAATTACTATCTTCCAAAATTATCTCTTTCTACATACAAACTTCGGGTACACCGATAGAATGGATTGATAGCCGCAAAGCCATCAGCACCAACAGTAACTACGGATTTGCAGCGGTAGATTTTGCAAAGACTACCAAGAATACAAAAGTTATTTTAGATAAATCAGCTCATGGTTTATTCATCGCACCAGGTTTTATTGCTAGTGATAATAAAGGATACACCACTACTTTGGGTAGGGGCGGAAGTGATTATACCGCATCTATTTATGCCGCTGCAATCAATGCAGAATCTGTAGAAATATGGACTGATGTAACTGGAATGATGACTGCCGACCCTCGTTGGGTGCCTAATGCACGTACCATTCCTTTTACTTCATACAGAGAAGCAATGGAATTGTCGCACTTTGGTGCCAAGGTTATTTATCCGCCTACCATTCAGCCGGCAATGGATAAGAACATTCCTATTTGGATTAAAAATACGTTCAAACCCGAAGAAGCGGGTACTTTGATAGAACACGTTTCTCATGCGCAGGTTTCTGATGAAGGAAGCGTAATTACTGGTATTTCCAGCATCAATCATATCGCCTTGTTAAGTTTGGAAGGAAGCGGAATGGTGGGTATCCCCGGTTTCTCAAAGCGTTTGTTCGAGGCTTTGGCTTCTGTGCAGGTGAATGTGATATTGATTACCCAAAGTTCTTCCGAACATTCTATTTGTGTGGCGGTGAATACCGCTGATGCTGATAAGGCAAAAGTTGCTGTTGATGCTGCTTTTGAAGTAGAGTTGGCAAATAAGAAAGTTGACCCATTGAAGGTAGAAACTGATTTATCTATCATTGCGTTGGTGGGCGATAAGATGAGAAGCCATCCAGGCATTGCTGGTAAAATGTTTAGTGCATTGGGACGTAATGGGGTTAATATTCGTGCCATTGCGCAGGGTTCTTCCGAAAGGAATATATCGGCGGTGGTAACTTTTGCCGATGTAAAGAAAGCCGTAAACGTATTGCACGAAGCCTTCTTCGAAACCACTTACAAGCAACTGAACCTATTTATTTGTGGGGCAGGAAATGTGGGAAGTAAGCTGATTGAGCAGATAAGAAAACAAAAAAAATACCTAGAAGCTCACCATAACCTGCAAGCTAGGGTTACGGGTATTGCAACCAGCAAGAAGATGTTGTTTGCTGATAATGGCAACGAGATTGACCTTGACAATTGGAAGGATGCCTTGCAAAATAGTGAACCGATGAACTTGGGTACATACTTGCATACCATCATCAGCAAGAATTTGCGCAACAGTGTATTTGTAGATGTAACCGCCAATGGTGATGTTGCTAATTTATATGATAAGATTTTATCCAAGAGTATTGCGATAGTTGCTTGCAACAAGATTGCCGCTTCGTCGCCTTATTCAAATTACAAACATCTGAAAGCCCTTTCCAAGTCTTTCAATGCGCCATATTTGTTCGAAACAAACGTGGGTGCCGCCCTTCCGGTGATTGGAACGTTGAATGATCTGATAAAGAGTGGCGATTGGATTAATAAGATTCAGGCTGTTTTATCTGGTACCTTAAACTTTGTTTTCAATAATTATGATGGCACAACTACTTTTTCAGAAGTGGTTCGTGAGGCGCAAAGGCAAGGGTTCACAGAGCCTGATCCTCGTTTGGATTTGGGTGGAACCGATGTAATGCGCAAGATTATGATCCTCGCCCGTGAGATTGGAGAAGAGATGGAAATGGAGGATATCAAGAACACATCCTTCCTTCCAGCATCTTGTTTTGAAGGCAGTGTAGAAGATTTTTACAAGGAAATGGAGAAGCACGAAGCGCATTTCAAGGCTTTGTATGATGCTGCTGCAAAGGAAAATTGCAAGTTGAAGTTTGTGGCGCAGTTCGAAAACCAGAAGGCTGCCGTTGGTTTGCAACACATCCCTTCGCACAGCGATTTCTATCATTTATATGGAAAAGATAACCTTGTTTTGTTCTACACTGAGCGTTATCCCGAGCAACCAATGGTTATAAAGGGTGCGGGTGCAGGTGCAGATGTTACCGCAAGTGGCATTTTTGCGGATATAATGAGGGTGGTTTAGGTTAAAAAAGTTCTTTAAATCGAAGCAAAATGAGTTTCTTCGGTCACTAAATAACTTTCTTTGGTGACTAAATAACTTTTTTTGGTCATTGAATAAGTTTTTTCAATGACTAAAGAAACTTATTTAGTCATAGAAAAAATTACTTCTTTCTTTAGGCAACCCATTATTTATGACTCGCAGTTTTCATTCAAATCAATCTAATGATCAGTATATATGAATCTGATTAAAAAATATTACAGTCCATTTTACTCCCCTTTAGGAGATGCGGGCGGGGCGGGGCGTTCTGTTTCTGTTCTCTCTCCCGCTACTGTAGCCAATGTGGTTTGTGGATTTGATATATTGGGCTTTGCCTTAAATAATCCTACAGATGAGTTTACGGTTTCCTTAAGTGATGAAAAAGGCGTAACCATTATCAATCAGGACGACTTTAATTTGCCAACCGACCCAGAAAAGAATGTTTCTGGTGCGGCTTTATTGGCTATGTTGGAAGAATGTCCTGACGTAAAAGGCTTTATTTTATTTAGCAAAAAACATATCAAACCCGGCAGTGGCATTGGTAGTAGTGCGGCAAGTGCTGCAGGGCCAGTGGTTGCCGCTAATCATTTATTGGGCAATCGTTTTACCAAGGAAGATCTTGTGCGCTTTGCGATGTTTGGCGAAAAAGTGGCAAGCGGTGTGAAACATGCCGATAATATTGCCCCTGCCATTTATGGTGGTGTTACGTTGATTCGCTCTATTTTTCCGTTGGATATTATTGCGATTGATGCCCCTGAATTATATGTAACCGTCGTTCATCCTCAGATAGAAGTTCGTACGGCTGATGCAAGAATGATTCTAAAGCAAAGTGTTTTATTGAAGAATGCCATCAAGCAATGGGGCAATATTGCAGGATTGGTTGCAGGATTGATAAAGCACGATTATGAATTGATTGGTCGTAGT
>JANYEU010000057.1 GCA_025362915.1 Chitinophagaceae bacterium
TTGAGTTTTAAATTTTAAGTTGATTGATTTACTATATTCCATTCTTTTGCAGTAACAATAATAAATTTTGCAGAAGTTAGTAACTATCTTACTTGAAATTTAAAACTCAAAATTTAAAATAACAGAATGAACTCTTATCAGCATGTGCCCCGACATCTTCTCGCAATTGATTGTATCATCTTTGGCTTTGACGGAGAGGATTTAAAGGGTCTGTTCGTTAAGCGAAAGATTGAACCTCAAAAAGATAACTGGTCTTTGATGGGAGGGTTTATTGCCGAAACTGAAAGCGTGGATGCGGCAGCGGAAAGGGTTTTGTTTGAACTGACAGGCTTGACAGATGTTTATATGGAGCAATTGCATTGCTATGGCGAGCTGGATAGGGATACACACTCCAGGGTTATTTCCATTGCTTATTTTGCGTTGATACAGATTGCGAGTTATAAGGATGAAGTTTTAAAGGAACACAATGCCAGTTGGATCAGCCTTAAAGAATTGCCTGAACTGATTTTCGACCACAGTCAGATGGTGGAAGACGCAAAGGAAAGACTTAAACAAAAAGTGGCTAACCATCCGATTGGTTTTGAGTTATTGCCAGATAAATTCACCTTGCGCCAATTACAGACATTGTATGAGGCAATTTACGAAATACCTCTTGATAAAAGGAACTTTACCCGTAAGATATTCTCGCTGGATATCATTAGAAATACGGGCAAGAAGGAAAAAACCACTTCCCGTAAAGGATCTTTTTACTTTGTGTTTGAAGAGGAGAAGTACAAACAGTTGGAGAAAGACGGATTGAAGTTTATTTAGGCTTTGTAGTTTGACTTCGAGGTGAACATTCATTCATTTATGGATAAAATTGTTTCTATGGTGTCTATGGCACAAAGTTTTATTGTGGATAGACGCTATTTTTTTGTCTGCCTAAAGTATATTAACCGAAAGAATTGGTTTATTTGCAAGATTGGATGAATAAACCTTAGGGATTTGCCCGATTAAAGGATGGTAATCATTAAAGGAATAATAAAACATAAGGACTTATGAGAATTAAAAAAGCTGTTATTACTGCCGCTGCACGTGGGGATAGGTTATATCCTGTGGCAGATACGATTCAAAAAGCAATGTTGCCCGTAATGGATATTGATGGTTTGTATAAACCTGTAATTCAGATTATTGCAGAAGAGGCTTTTGAAAGTGGCATTGAGGAGATATGTATTATCTGTGCCCCTAGTGATGGCGAGCGTTATACAAATGCTTTTGAATCCTTGAGAAATAACCTTACCAAATCTTTCCATAACGTTGATTGGGCGAAGACGCAAGCAGAGAAAATTACCAATCTATTAGCCAAAGTTACTTTTATTGAACAAACAGAAGCCCTTGGCTATGGCGATGCAGTGCTTTGTGCAGAGAATTTTGTGAATGGCGAACCATTTCTTTTGTTATTGGGAGACTATATATTTGTATCACAAATTGCGAAGAAGCGTTGTGCGGCGCAACTGATAGAGATTGCACAACAAGAAAACTGTGCCGTTTCTGCCGTAAACCCCACCATTGAACACCAGATAACCAGATACGGAACGCTAACTGGAAAACAATTGCCCAACTTTGGTAATCTATATCAAATAGAGAAGATTATTGAGAAACCATCATTAAGCGTAGCCGAATTAGAATTGCAAACTCCCGGATTACGCATTGGCTATTACCTATGTTTCTTCGGAATGCACGTATTGACTGCTGATGTTTTTGCCTTGTTGAAGGAGCAAAAGGAAAATGGTGAAACGCAATTAAAGCTTACCCCTGCATTGCAACAATTAGCCCTTAAAAAGAAATATTTAGCTGTAGAGATGAAGGGTTCTCGCTACGATCTTAGCCGTAAACATGGCTTGCTCCGTGCGCAGGTTGCACTAGGATTGGCTGGTGAAGGCAAAGCAGAAACCCTTACTACATTACTAGAATTAATAGCAGAAGCAAGCGTCAAATAGTTATGAATTATGAGTGATAAGTTAAACTCATAATCCACACTCTTAACTCATATTCATCACTCATAACTCATCACTTGTGAACATATTTATAGAAACTATTGTTTCCAAAGAGGCTGAGAAACGCAACCGTTCCTTCTATAGTTTGGCTTCAGCGCTTTCTTCTAAAGAATTGTTGGAGGCACTATTAGAGGTAGAAACATTTAGAAAAGAGACGACTAATTTATATGATAAGGTTAGGGCCATCTTGTTTTTGTATGCAGGATTCCGATTCTTTCTGGCAGATGATAAATCCATTCCGCAAACAGGCATCATCAGTTATGCGGGCTTTGAAGATTTATTAGGCAGAAGGTTTGAACATGCCATCAGTGTTTTTCATACTTCTCTTAAGAATGAAGGCCCAAATGCGGCTTTGTTAAGTGCCTTAGCAGATGGTTATCACCAACTTTCCTTCCAGATTCTTGCTAATCAAGTACGTAAAAGCGTTCGTAGCAGTAAGGGTAACCAATGGATGTTTAGGGTTGGTCACAGAGAAGAACATGCCATTAAAATACATCCATCCTTATTGGAAAAGAAAGATGATTCCTTGTTTTACCCTATCCTACATGAGCAAACTTCTGTGAGGATGGATTTGACGCACAGTGGATGGTCGGATATATTCTTCTTGGGAATGGATTACCCAGAAGGGGCAAGGGTTATTAATTTATCTATCGACTTAGGCGTATTTGGTAGGGATAAAACAATAAGACCGCCATTAAATAGTTATGTACGGGTAATTACCGAACCTGTAATCCGTATTACCAGTGTTGATTTGAATACGACCAAAGACATTGCTGATTTAGAAGACTTATTCAACTTCGGTAATGATTATTTAGGATTGATTAAAGCGGGGATTATTGCCTCTGGTTTAATTCCTCCGTCCTTTGAAGGAACCAATCAATCATTACCTGAGATACTGCAAAAGATTGTTGCACCCGGTATGGGAATAGAACTGGTAACTAAAGTAAATGATATACCTAAAGGCTCGCGTTTTGCGGTTTCTACCAATTTGTTAGGTTCTATTATCAGTGTGTTGATGCGGGCTACTTGCCAAACCAAAAACCTACAAGGGCCTTTGGAAGAATACGAAAGAAGGTTGGTTGCATCAAGGGCAATCTTAGGTGAATGGATAGGTGGTTCTGGTGGTGGCTGGCAAGATTCGGGCGGCGTATGGCCAGGCATTAAAGCCATTGAAGGAACATTCTCTAAAGAAGGCGACCCAGAATATGGTATTAGTCGCGGTACTTTATTGCCACAGCATACGGTATTTGGTGGAGATTCCATCCATCCAGAAATGGAAGAGAAGATAATGAGGTCTTTGGTGTTGATGCACGGAGGAATGGCTTCTAATGTGGGTCCTGTGCTGGAAATGGTGACTGAAAAGTATCTATTACGAGGAGAAAATGAATGGGAGGCAAGGCAACATACCAACCAGATATTCGAAGACATTAGAAACGCCATAAAGGAAGGCGACATTAAGAAGCTGGGTAATAGTACCGAGAAAAACTTTTATGAAGCCATCAAACGTATCATTCCTTTTGCCACAACTTATTATACAGAACAGATTATAGCGAAAGCAAAGGAAGCTTTTGGGGATGATTATTATGGCTTCCTGATGTTGGGCGGTATGTCTGGCGGTGGCATGGGTATGTTTGTTAATCCAGAACATTATGATGAATACAAGGTGAAGGTATTGGAGATAGTGCAGCAGACAAAGAAAGAACTATCCGATTCTTTACCATTTGCTGTTGAGCCTGTTGTTTATGATTGGCGCATTAATCATAAAGGAACTTGGAGTACCTTGTTACAAGGCAATGAAGCCATGATGCCCGACCAATATTATGGTATTCATGTATCTGAATTGGTACGAAAAGATGCTGCTACCATCCCATATCTGCGCCGTGCAGAGATAGATTTTTATACTACACAAACGGATAAAAACAATGTTGCCTATCCGCTATTGCGCACCATTGTCAGTAATCTATTCAAGGTTTCGGATCCTTCTGTTCAGGGGAATAGGGGCGCAGAAGATGCTAAGGCAGACAATATAAAGAAGGCAAATGGTTTTGATTATATCCAACATGAGGAGATACGAGAAGATTTGGTTAAGGGAAGGATTGGGCTTTCGAGAAATAGGTTGCCTGTAGAAACATTGATACAGGATGTGGCGGCTGAATCTATTGGTAATTATGAAAATGGGGATCAATATATTGCATTGGGTAAGGATGCTATCAAACATCAAACTGTTGGTGTGCTAACACTTGCTGCGGGTGTTGGTAGCCGTTGGACAAAGGGTGCTGGCGTTATTAAAGCCATCAGTCCTTTTGTAGAAATGGGCGGCAGACACAGGAGTTTCTTGGAACTTCACTTTGCCAAGACCAAGAAGGTAGCTACTGAATACAAGGTAAATATTCCTCACGTAGTTGCCACCAGTTATCTTACCCATTCATCTATTGAAAGGAAATTAAATCAACAAAATAATTACGGTTATACAGGTTCTGCCTACTTATCTACTGGCAGGTCTATTGGTCAACGTTTTGTTCCTACTGAGCGTGACCTTCGTTTTCTGTGGGAAGAAATGCCGCAGGAAACATTGGATGAAAACAAACAAAAAGTGCGCGAAGCCGTACGTAATAGTTTGATTGGATGGGCAAAAGGAAAGGGGGAAGGGTCTGATTATGTAGATAATATTGCTGCACAACGGTTCTCACCATTGGGGCATTGGTACGAGGTTTCTAACCTAATACGCAATGGGGTATTGGCTACATTATTAAAGGAAAATCCTTCGGTGCAGACATTGATGTTGCACAATATTGATACACTTGGGGCAGATATTGATCCGATTGCATTGGGTTATCATTTGGCTTCCGGCAATGTCTTGACTTTTGAAGTAATAGCTAGACGGATAGAAGATAGGGGAGGCGGATTGGCGAAAGTGAATGGTGTAAACCGTATGCTGGAAGGATTGGCGCAACCGCATGAAGAAGATGAATTGAAACTAAGCTATTACAGTTCCAACACAACCTGGATACAGGTAGATGCTTTATTAGGTTTATTTGGACTGACCCGTGCCGATTTGCAGAATGCAGACGAGGCTCAGTTGGCAGCAGCCGTTCGTAAATTGGCGCAGCGAATGCCAACTTATGTAACCATTAAGGAAGTAAAATACCGTTGGGGGCATGGGCAGGAAGATATTTATCCAGTAGCGCAAATAGAAAAGCTTTGGACGGATATGACTGCTTTGCCTGATATAAAATGTGGGTATATGGTGGTTCCCCGTATGCGTGGGCAGCAGTTAAAGGATCCTGCACAATTGGATTCTTGGATTACTGATGGCAGTTATAAATATATAGAAGGATTGTGTAGTTTCTAGTAGGTTTGATATCATCACCTAAAGGTTATCATAAAGAAGATTATGGCTTTGTGATAACCTTTACTTTTAATGGCTAAATCTTACTTACTTAGCCGCGCGGCATAAAGTACTTAATTCTTCCATTTAGTTTAACTTTTATATCCATACATCTTCTCCACATCTTTTACTATCTGTTCCATCACTTTATCCTCATTATTGGCATCATAACTCTGTTTTAGACTACTGCCAAAAATGAAGGCAACCGATTGCCAAAAACCAGCATTGAATCCACCTTTGTATTCCTTGATTATCTCATAGCAGTTATCCCCCGTTTCCCTATGGATTAGTTTCATCAAAACTTTCCCTTGATAAATGGAAAGCTGTGTTATCTTACCTTCAAATGCCTGCCGCAATTCTTTTTCTTTTGAATGAATGATGGCTTTTCGTTCTCCTTCATCCTTTATATTAACCAAACGTGCATTAATTTGATTGATGGTCATACTGGCTGCCTTAGCATAAGGATAAGTAACATAAACCGCATTACGTAACCGGGTCCATTCCACCCAATACTTTTTCCATTTGGGGTTCATCTTGGCATAAACAAATACCTGTGGGTAATAACCACATGGTATTGTGTCACCTTCTGTTGTGATGTAGCCATGAACCTTAATGGTATCATCAGCACCATGTGTTTGGGCATTTAGGGGATATGTCCCTATTAAGAAAAGCAGGATTAAAATAAAGGAGAATTTCATGGCACAATTCAATTTGATTACTAGTAAATATTAATTCCTACTTCAACATATAAGTAACCTTATGCAAAGTAATTTTAAGATAATTTTCCATCAAACCAAATAAAGGAAATGCAATAACAAATATCATATGGTATTTATGAATTGCTAATTACTTCTTCCAGCCATCTTCTTCTTCCGTATCCTTCAATTACATGCTTTTCGCTATGATAGGAAGAGCGAACCAAAGGACCACTTTCCACATAGTCAAATCCTAATCTGTAACCAATTTCCCTTAGTTCGGCAAACTCATCAGGATGCACATAACGCAGCACCGGTAAATGTTTTTTGGTAGGCTGAAGATATTGCCCCAGTGTTAGTACATCAACATTTACAGAGCGTAAGTGCTCCATTGTTTCTATTATCTCCTCTTTCGATTCGCCAATACCTAACATAATTCCTGTCTTGGTGCGCATTCCCCCCTCTTTAAGCATACGTAACACATCCAGACTTCTACGGTATTTTGCTTGTATCCTAACCTTACGGGTGTTCTGCTCCACAGTTTCCATATTATGGCTAACCACTTCTGGGGCAGCATCAATTATACGTTGCACCTGTTCTTGTATGCCCCTAAAATCAGGAATCAATGTTTCCAAAGTTGTTGTAGGGTTTAATGCCTTGATTGCCTTTATTGTATTATACCAAATAATAGAACCTCCATCTTTTAATTCATCCCTATCCACGCTGGTTACAACTGCATGTTTTACCCTCATCAGGTTTATGGCTTCTGCCACCCGTTGCGGCTCATCCCAGTCTACTGGGTCGGGTCTGCCAGTTGCAACAGCACAAAAAGCGCAACTGCGGGTACACACATTCCCCAATATCATAAAGGTTGCAGTTCCTTCTCCCCAACATTCACCCATATTTGGACAATTGCCACTCTCGCAGATGGTATGTAGCTTATGATTATCTACCAAACCCCGAACATGCTTATAACTTTCACCAATAGGCAGTTTAACCCTCAACCAATTGGGTTTTTTGATTACTGCATCCTGATGTACTGTAGAAATAACCGGCAATTCTTGCATTAATATTAATTTGTGTTGCAAGTAAACAAAAATATAGGCATCTTATTTTCGAATTACTATTTATTTTATGAAACAATTCTTTTTCCTTAGTGACGACCGCCAAAAACCAACCCAACATAAATATT
>JANYEU010000063.1 GCA_025362915.1 Chitinophagaceae bacterium
CATATAAAAAAGACGCCCGCTCTAGAAATAGAGTAATCGCGTTCTTCTAAAAAAAACTATTCAAACAATTATTATCGATATATTTTGAAAGATTTATTTTGTGTTCTCATCTTCTTGTATTAATTTACTAGAAAATAACACACCTTTTACCAGTAAAAGGTCACTTGTACAACTTATAACACACCTTTTAGCAGGAAAAGGTTACTTGTACAACTTATAAGTGGCACGTTACCGCCACTAATTAGGTTTTTAGGCTGAAAAGAGGGTGTTTGTGTATATAAAGAGGTATAAATTGTTTTTTTTATAAGTGGCACGTTACCGCCACTAATTAGGTTTTTAGGCTGAAAAGAGGGTGTTTGTATATATAAAGAGGTATAAATTGTTTTTTGAGAGGAAGATTTTTTGATGGGATATGTGGTATTATTGCAAAGGAGGAAGTATTTTAATACCCGCCGATGTTGGTGTTTTTCACCAACGTCTTAAAAGAGTATTACTATATATTTGTAAGGGGAAATCAATAATTAAACATTCTATTGATTGATGTTGGTGAAAAACACCAACATCGGCGAGCACGGAACACTAACAAAGGCAGAAAAAAATATTTTCTAAACAAAGTAAAATCTTTACTTTAGCAAAAATAATTAATTGAAAAATATGCAGACTGTAACAACAAATTTCAAAACAAAAAAGTGGGTCTTATTCACTGTTGGAGTTCTTTTATTTATGAGGGGATTTGGAATTTTTCTATTCCATCATCAAAAGAGTACCTCTGATTATTTTGATTCTTTTTTTTATGTTGTTGGTGGTATTGCATATTCAACAATGGCATTAAGAATAAATGCAACTTCTTCCAGACTTTTTAAAGTTCGGTTAGAACCTATCGTTAAAATAAGACTACTAGTATTAGTTGGTATTATCACAGCAACGTATCTAGTTGTCTGGTTAATTCAAAATAAATAAAATCGCTATGCCTCGGTTCGTGAGACACGGAACCATGGCGGAGATTATTAGGGCAAACTAAATACTTAATCCTAATCATTCTAATCTTTATTTAGATGAAAGGCATCATCAATAGCAGAACCATTTGCTACTACCCAGCCATATTGGGGGTTATTGCATTGCGATACACTAAAATATTATCCAACCTTTACATTCTATTACTGTTAATAATGTTCTTAAGTAATTACTATGGCAAAATATCTGGTTGTGGGTGCTTCTTCTGGTATTGGCAATGCGTTGGCTACACAACTATCGCAGATTGGTCATCAAGTGTATGCCACCTATTTTAAAAATGAAACGGTAGCTGCAAATGCCAACCTTAGCTTTCATCCTTTAAATGTATTGGATGAAAATATTTCGCTAAACTTTCTTCCAGATACCATCAATGGCATTGTTTATTGCCCGGGAAGCATCAACTTAAAACCTTTTTCCAGGATAAAACCAGAAGAATTCGAGAACGATTATAGATTGCAGGTGGTGGGTGCTGTAAAGGTTATTCAGGCTGCACTACCCAAATTGAAAGATTCTGACAATGCCTCAATTGTTTTATTCTCCACCGTTGCGGTGCAGTCTGGTCTCAATTTCCATTCGTTGGTGGCCGCATCAAAAGGTGCTATCGAAGGATTAACAAGGGCTTTGGCGGCTGAGTTTGCGCCTAAAATCCGCGTAAATTGTATTGCGCCTTCTTTAATAGATACGCCACTTGCGGCTTCGTTGCTTAATACCGATCAAAAGAAAGAGGCTAATGCATTGCGGCATCCGCTAAAAAGAATTGGCACAGCAACTGATATAGCCAATATGGCTCAATTTCTTTTATCTGATAAGTCGGGCTGGATTACAGGACAAATCCTACACATTGATGGTGGTATGGGGAGTATCAAACTATAATTATGGACTTTTTAAATGCGCGTTGGGAGAACCTGATAATGGCTAATTATGCAGTAGATTCCACTTTTTTATTGCCATTTCTTCCAAAAGGTGTGGAGATAGATACGTTTAACGGTGAAGCGTATGTAAGTCTTGTTGGATTTATGTTTAAGAACACACGGTTGTTTAAAGTTCCAATACCTTATCTGGGCACTTTTGAAGAAATAAATCTTCGGTTTTATGTGATAAGAAAAGAAGGTGATGAATGGAAGCGCGGCGTTGTTTTTATTAATGAAACCATTCCCTATAAGCCTGTGGCCTGGGTGGCAAACTGGTTGTATAAAGAACACTATATCTCTATCCCTACTAAACATACATGGAATATTAATGCCGAAAATAAGGAGATAACTTACCAATGGAAGATGGGCGAGGAGTGGAATTTGATGAAGGTAAATGCTTCAACCAAAAAACAACCAATGGCTGTGGGAAGCATGGAGGAATACATATTTGAACATTATTACGGCTATACCAAGGTTGATAATACCACTTCGCAAGAGTATAAGGTGAATCATCCGCGCTGGGAAACCAATCAGGTAAATGATTATAAGATAGTGTGCAACTTTGGTAAGATGTATGGGCAGTCTTTTGATTTTTTAAATAATAAGAAACCAACCAATGTGATAGTGGCCGAAGGATCGGAGGTTTCTGTAAAATGGAAGCGTGAGACCTTATAATATTAATTATATGGATTTGATAACTAAAGACAGGATTATTGAGATGGCTTGGGAGGATAGAACGCCGTTTGAAGCCATTAAGATACAGTTTGGCATAAGCGAAGCAGCAATTATACAACTGATGCGCAAGGAACTGAAAAGAAGTAGCTTCAACCTCTGGAGAAAGCGAGTGAATAGCGGCATTAGCCAAAAACATCTGAACAAACGAAATCCTGAAATTAGTAGGTTTAAATGCGCTTTGCAAAGAACAATTACCCATAATAAAATCAGTAAGAGATAATAGGGGAGATACACCGATGCAGTTAGCCAATGTGCAAATAAGTATTACTGATACGCAAAAGAAAAGTACTAAACCAACAACGAAATAACCATGAAAAACGTAAAGAAGCAGCACCTGCCAAAGAAAATATGCATTGTATGCAAACAGCCGTTTACGTGGCGCAAGAAATGGGAGGCGGTATGGGAAGAAGTAAAATATTGCAGTGAAAAGTGCAGGAGAACCAAATCATAAGTAGAGTATGCTACCATTAACTTGGCGTATAACCCACATCTTCTATAAGGTTGCGCCCATCGGCGGCGGCTGTGGCCAGTTCATCGCAACGGTTATTCAAGGCATTATCCGCATGGCCTTTCACCCATACAAACCGTATCTTAAACTTGCGTGAAAGCTGGTAATAGCGTGTCCACAAGTCTTTATTCTTTTTACCTCCCTTAAAGTCTGTTTTTATCCAACCATCCAGCCATCGTTTTTCCACGCTATCCACTATATACTTGCTGTCTGTATAAATGGTGATGGGGATATCGTTTCTGGTAAGGCTTTCCAGGGCAACAATAACGCCCATCAGTTCCATCCTGTTATTGGTGGTAAACCGGAAGCCTTGTGATAATTCCTTTTGCTTTTCGCCCCATTGCAAGACTACGCCATAACCACCTGAACCAGGATTGCCACGGGAAGAACCATCTGTATAAATAACCAAGGGATGAGACATGTAATAGTGATTAGTTGTTAGTTATTAGTGGTTAGAGATTTTTAGTATATAAACGTTGCTTTCATACTCTCCACCTTTGCGTCTTTTTTGTGTAATGCCTTTGCTAACTTTTGCGATTAATAATTCCTTAAAAGAATACTTATTCTCCTAGAATAGAACAGGCTGTCTCTTGTGGGAAACAGCCTGTAATTTAAAATATAAAAAGGGTGGATTATAAATAATGATACCAAGTACGGTTCAAATCCCATGCTTCAAACTCTTTAACAACATCGCTCAAAAAGCTGGCTCCTACACTTCCATCTATAATACGGTGATCATAGCTCAATGATAGGTACATCATGTGTCTGATGCCAATTGTGTCGTTGTTAGGAGATTCTATCACAACAGGTCTTTTCTTTATAGAACCCGCTGCCAAGATAGCAACCTGTGGCTGGTTGATGATTGGTGTGCCCATCAATGTGCCAAACGTACCTACATTGGTAAAGGTAAAAGTACCGCCCGATACATCCTCTGGCTTTAATTGGTTGTTTCTGGCATCTGTAGCTAATTTATTTACCGCGGCACTTAGACCAACGATATTCAATTGGTCAGCACCTTTTATTACGGGAACAATCAAATTACCAGTTGGGAGGGCTGTTGCCATGCCAATATTCAAATCTTTCTTAATAATAATCTTATCTCCATCAACAGATGCATTAAGGATTGGATAGCGCTTTAAAACCTTTACCAAACAATCTATAAACATAGGGGTGAAGGTGATTTTTGTTCCTTCCCTCTTTTCAAAGTCTTGCTTTACCCGCTCTCTCCAAAGCACCATGTTTGTTACATCGGCTTCTGCAAAACTGGTTACGTGCGGACTGGTTTGTACGCTTTCCACCATGTGCTTGGCAATCAGCTTACGCATCCTATCCATCTCGATAATTTCTACATTGCCCGTAGGATGTGCAGAAGTTGGAGAGGTGTATTTACCAGAATCACCTTCTGCCAAAGTAACCAATGGAACAGAGGTAGTAGTAGGAGGAACCATGTATACAGGTTTAAGTGCTTTTGGTGCTTCTTCCACAACTGGTGGAGCTACCTGTTTAATTTCTTGAACTGGTGCTGGAGCAACTACTCCATTAGCTTTTACTTCAACAGGAGCCACAGGTTCTACAACAGGTAAAGGAACTGCTGCGGCTACTCGTTCTGCAACAGGTTGTGAAACAACTGGAACAGATTCAACAACCTGTTGGGTTACAGGCTCAATGGCAGGTTGATGTACTTCCTCAACTGTAGATTGTGGTGCTTCAATTATTGGCTCAGGGGCAGTAACTGGCTCAACAACAGGTTGGGGAGCAGATTCAATTATTGGTTGCGGCACACTTGATTCAGCAATAGGTTGCGGACTATTAACAGACTCTACAATCGGTTCAACAATTGGCTGGTGATAAGCAATAGGCTCTACAATAGATTGAGGATAAACCAATGGCTGCTCAACTATAGGTTGTGGCGTAATATACACAGGGGCATCTGCTGCCTTTTGCATCACAGTTTGTTGCACAGGACTGGGTATCACAACTGGTTCCTGATGTACTTGAACTGGTGGTTGTTGATAAGGTGGTTGATACTCCTGAACGGGAGGCTGTTGAACATATAATTGTGCAGGAGCCGGAGCGGGAACAAATGCGCCTACTTTTCCAGCCCTTTTATCAGCAATATATTGAATGACATCCTTTTTTGATACACGGCCATCTGCCCCGGTTCCCGGTATTCTTTCCAACTCACTAAGACTGATACCTTCGCTATTGGCAATGTTTAATACCAATGGTGAAAAAAATCTATTATTGCCCGTAGGGGCAGTAGCAGAGGAA
This sequence comes from Chitinophagaceae bacterium, assembly GCA_025362915.1. Lineage (GTDB taxonomy): Bacteria > Bacteroidota > Bacteroidia > Chitinophagales > Chitinophagaceae > Parasediminibacterium. The sequence continues at coordinate 5,440 of JANYEU010000063.1, forward strand.
GGTTGGAACGGGATGCTTTCTTCGTAATCTGAAAATGATGGCATAACTGTTTTCTGAATGGGTTCAAAAGTTGGTTGATATTGTACTATTGGTTCGGGTTGTACCGGTTTTGGTTGGGGTGGTATTGGTTGCGGAGTTGTTGAATAATTGGCAACATTAGTTTCAATCTTTGCAATAACGCTACCTACTGGAACAACATCATTAACAGCGAATAAAATTTCAGCTATTGTCCCTTCTACAGGAGAGGGGATTTCGCTATCAACCTTATCTGTGGCAATATCCAATACAGTTTCGTCCATTTTTACATGGTCGCCTACTTTCTTGTGCCACTTGAGTATGGTAGCTTCCATTATACTCTCGCCCATTTTAGGCATTGTTAAATCAGTTGTAGCCATATCACAGTTTGTTTTTTAGGTCGGTTAAGACCAGTAAACGCTTAAACTTAAAATAAATTTTGCAAGCTTAACATTGCATTATTTTTAATATTACCCTTTAAATATTCAAAAACAATACAAATATTAATTTTCAAAAATAGATTTTTACTTTTGAAAGTTATTCTATGGTTATCCACAATGTGTGATTCTAAGTAGATTTAGGGCGTTTAAGGCTGTTAACTGTATGTTTCGCTCTCTATTATGGTGAAAATAAAAGCATTTCGCAATAGTTTTCCCCTCTTTAGCCACAGCTATCCACACCATACCCACAGGTTTTTCACTTGTTCCACCATCGGGTCCCATAATCCCACTAACGGCAATACTGTAATCTGTCTGCATTATAGCCCTTACACTTTCTGCCATAATCCTTGCCGTCTCTTCACTTATAGCACCCACTGTTTCCAAAATACTTTTGGGTACATTCAAGACATTGGTTTTAATACTGTTATCATAACTTACCACACTACCCCTAAAATAAGCCGATGCACCAGAGATTGAAGTTAATAAATGTGCAATATATCCCCCTGTGCAGCTTTCGGCAGTGGAAACAGTCTTGCCACTTTCCGTTAAGAGTTTGCCTACCACGGCTTCCATGGGTAAGTCTTCATCAATTACCAAATATCCTTTTACCTTGTCCTTAAGCTTTTCAAAGTGTGCGTTTAAAATGATAGTTATTTCTTCTTTATCTTCTCCAGAAGCTGACAACCTAAGCCTGACCATACCACTGTTTGGTAAATAGGCTAGTTTAATGAAAGAAGGGAGTGCGGCTTCTTCTTCCCTTATCAATTCTGCCAAGAAACTTTCGCCAATACCGGCAGTCAGTAATGTACGGTGTGCTATATTGGTAGTATGTATCTTGGTAGGCAGTAATGGTAGTACAACATTAGTCATGATCCATTTCATTTCGTGCGGTACACCGGGAAGGGAAATGAATAATTTACCATCCTTCTCAAACATCATCCCCGGTGCAGTACCCACTTCATTAAATAAGACGGTGCAAACATCGGGTACTTCTGCCTGTTTGATATTCGATTCAAGCATTAGTCTTTTTAGCTTATTTGTAAAGATATTGGTAACATGTGCCAGTGTCGCCTCATCCTGAACAAGCTTTCCGCCAAAGTATTTACACAATAATGGTTTGGTGATATCATCCGAAGTTGGACCAAGTCCTCCGGTAATGAAGATTACAGAAGCATGTCTGCTTTCCTCGTCGAGTGCATACCAAATGTCGTCCCAGCTATCACTTACTGCAATCCGATGTTTTACAGATACACCAATCTTGTTTAGCTCTTGTGCCATCCATGCACTATTCGTATCAATTACCTGCCCTATCAGCAATTCATCGCCGATGGTTATTATAGATGCAAAATCTGTTTCCATATCGTATTTCTTATTTAATCCGTGGTATATAAATAACTATCCATAATTTCCGTGCAAATTACCGTTGTAATAATGAAACATGCTAAACTACTTTTTATATTATTGTTATCTATTTGTTTTGCAAATGCACAGGGTATCACTGACCGTCTAAGGATTGCGTTGGATAGTATGCAATCCAAGCCTTCCCTAAAACATGCAAGCATTAGTTTGTATGTACTAAACAGTAAAACAAATGAGATAGTGTTTGATTATAATAGTCAGGTAGGGTTAACACCAGCCAGTTGTCAAAAAATAATCACTAGTATGGCTGCTTTTGAAATACTTGGAAATAGTTTTCAATATAAAACAGAACTAAGCTATACGGGTACAATAATGAATGGCATACTTGAAGGTAATTTGATGATAACTGGTTATGGAGACCCTACATTAGGCGGATGGCGATATGCTTCCGCCAAGGATACAACAGTACTTAATGGTTGGATTGCAGCCATTAAAAAGGTCGGTATCAATACGATAAATGGCAATATAATTCTAAATGCAAATTCATTTTCTGCACAGCCAGTTCCAGGTGGATGGCCTTGGGAAGATATTGGCAATTATTATGGTGCAGGTTGTTGGGGACTGAACTGGCATGAAAACCAATATGACCTTACACTATTGCCAGGCAAGAAAGAGGGGGAGGAGAGTGGTATAGCGTCAATAAAACCTGCACTTTCGGCTTGCACAATAATTAATAAGGTAAAAACTGGCAAGGCAGATGCAGAAAAGGATGCTTATATATATATGCCACCCAACGCTTCTGTTGGTTTTGTTTATGGAACAATACCTATGGCAAGTAAAGGATATACTATTTCTGGGTCAATGCCTAATCCGTTAA
>JANYEU010000152.1 GCA_025362915.1 Chitinophagaceae bacterium
CAATAGCAAATGCTGTTTCCGTTACTGGTTCTGTGGCAAATGCTGCTGCAACTGTTATCATAAATAGCGGTCAAGGCCTAACTTTTAGTTCATCTGCTGCATTAACTGCTACAAATGTTACAAATAATGGAACATTGGCAATGTCTGCCGGAACACTAACAATGGCATCAGGAGGAACATTGACAAATAATACAAGTGGCACTACCTTTACGGGGGGAACTGTTAGTTTTAGTAGCACAGGAACTGTTGATGGTACAGATTCAATTACCTTCAATAACTTTTTAAGCATCAGTGGCGTTGTGAATTTGAATAAGGCACCAAAAATAAATGGAACACTTACAATTAATACAAACAGAGGTGTAGGTGTAAATGCACCTTATTATGGTACATCATCTACCTTGTTTTATAATGCAGCAACAACTACAGGTTCTCCTTATAGTCGTACTTATGAATGGATTGCTGCAACTACAAACAATAGTTATGCTGGCTATCCTAATAATGTTACAATAGGCAGTAATTCTGTGGGCTGTGTTTTAAATATAAATAATGTAATATCTCTTCAATTGGGTGGTACACTTACTATTGGAGCCTCTTCAGGATCTTCTAGTGCATTGCAAATGAATGAATCAGCATCAGGTACTCCTTATCCGCTTTTTGTTTTAGGAAATGTAGTTATAAATAGTACGGGAACACATTATTGCTTGGAAATTTGAATGCTGGTGCGGGTACTGCTGGAGATTTAAACGTAAAAGGTAATTTTACAAACAATGGTACATTTAATAATAATTCAAGGGCAGTATTCTTTAATGGGTCTTCTTCACAAACAATTTCTGGGTCTGGATTAAATACAAGTAGCGGCACTTCAAATAATTTTTCTTATTTATTTATAAATAATCCATCAGCCTCTGTATCCTTAAATAATAATGTAAGCGTAGCAAATTTGTTAAATATAAGTTCGGGAGCCACCCTAAATGATGGTGGTTATACTTTATCTATTTCGGGAACAAGTTTAATAAACAATGGAATGCATACTTCTGGAACTAATGGCGAAATTATGCTTACTGGTGCCGCCCCTACAATAAGTGGTACAGGAACTTTTCAAAATCTAGAAATAAATCTGCTTAGTAATAGTAATATTGTAACAATATCCTCTAGTTTTAATGTTTCTGGCAATTTAAAAGTTACACAAGGTACGGTTGAGCCGTCTGGTACTGGAAGAACCATTTCAATGAGCGGTTCAACACAATCTATTACTGTCACAAATACAAATGGATTCATTTATGGTAGTGATTCTTTTGGTAATGACTTGTCATTAACTATAAACAGTGGAAGCAATACTACTTATACTGGTACTACCACTACTACTACAGATGATGGCAATAAGTTTTTGAACATAACTGTAAATGGCAACTTAATACTAAATAGTGGCATCCTTTGTAAGTTTGGAACATTTACAGTAAATGGCAACTTGCAAATAAATAGTGGAGGATATATCCAAAGTAATAATACAACTAATGGTGCATCTGCATCCTCTAACGTGGCTGCCAGTTTCTCTTCTGGTAATTTGATTTATAATAACGGTGGATCTTACACTGCTACTGATTTTGAATGGCCAGTATCAAGTTCTCCAGCTAACGTAAGCATACAGGGTTCTTCAAATGTTACCCTAAATGATAGTAAAACCATTAGTGGAACATTAACAATAAGTTTATCTTCCGATTATTTAAGCCTAAATAGTCACATTCTTACACTCAATGGAACTGTTACAGGTAGTGGATCAATCTCATCAACACCTGCATCAAGCTTAGTTATTGGAGGTACGGTTGGAACTGTAAACTTCACTTCTGGTAGTAATACAATCCAGAATCTTACCTTAAATAGTGGATCTTCCTTAACATTGGGAAATCAATTGAATATTACAGGAGGTTCAACACCGGGTGTCGTTACTGTAGGCAGTACTGCAACGTTAACTACAGGTGGCTATCTTGTTGTTAAATCTGATTTAAATGGAACTGGAAGAATTGATCAGGTTTTAGGAACCTTATCTGGAAATGTTACTATTGAGCGTTATATTACTGCAAAAGCTGGGCGTAGATATAGCTTTGTTGGAAGTTCAATAGCTCAACCAATACATACCTCTTGGCAACAACAAATATATATAACTGGCCCTGGTACGGGCGGTGCTGTATGTGGTACCACAACTGGTAATGGTGTACTATTAACAGATAGATATAATGCAAATGGTTTTGATGTTACTGCAACAAATACACCTAGCATGCTTAATTATACAGCTACCACAACAAATGGTAGGCACTATGTTAGCATTGCAAACACAATAAGTACAAATCTTTCACCTGGTACTGGCTATGTAATCAATATCCGCGGAGATAGAAATAGTTCTACTAGCGGGATAAATTGTTTTACACAATTAAATTCACCAACTCCAGCAGCACCAGAAGCTGTAACCTTGAGTGTAAATGGAACTGTAACAACTGGAGATTTATCAGTTGGATTGAACGATTTTGCCATCCATCCATTTACCTTATTAGCAAACCCATATCCAAGTCAGATTAGCTTTACTTCTTTTCAATTAGATAATAGTATAATTAATAATAAAATGTGGACTTTTAGTCCCTATGGTACTGGTAACTTTACTACCTATGCCAGTGGGGTCATTGCTAATGGAGCTTCCGGTTATGACAATACAAATGGAGATTATATTGCAAGTGGCCAAGCTTTCTTTGTTGAGGCAAACACCATTGGTAGTGTTAACTTTCACGAAAGTCATAAAACTTCTGGAGTAATTCCTAATACCCAATATTTTGGTCTTTCCGGTGAAAAGTTAATAAGAATTGGCTTTTATAATAGTAGTAATTCACGTTTGGATGAAATAGTTGTTCGATATAATAAGTTTGGCACTAAGAGTTATAACGATGCTTGGGATGCGACTTCTTTTAGTAGTCTGGGGCAATCGTTGGTTTCATTAAAAGATAGCAGTAGATTGGCAATAGCTGCACATCCTGATGGTAACATTTCAGATACTACCCAACTAAGCGTAGGTATTGAGGCTGGTACTTATTCATTTGTATTTAGTCAGTTAGAATCCCTTGATACTCCACAAACAGTAACTCTTTTAGATAGATTTTTGGGTACTAGTGTTGATATTCGTAACAATCCTACTTACAATTTCAATGTTACTTCTGACACAGCCAGTAAAGGGAGTAGCCGTTTCGAGTTTATTGTAAATGGTGGTACAACTTTGCCTGTAAACTTTACTGGAATTTCTGCCATTCAAGTTACAAATGGAGTGTCTGTAAAATGGCAAGTAGCCAATGAAGCAAAGATTGTATCATATAGTATAGAAAGAAGCACTGACGGAATACATTTTACTGCGTTGTTAAATGCTAAGGCAACAGGTGCTAATAACTATACAGCTCAAGATGCAAATATTCCAACTGATGCTACTAAACTATACTATCGTATTAAATCAATAGGATTAGATGGGGCTTATAAGTATAGTACTGTTGTCACACTTATTACTTCTAATTCACTTCTAATAACTTCCTTGTCAATTTATCCTAATCCTGTTCAGAATAAGTTGAATATTACGCTAAAGGGAGTTGTGACTGGAGGGCTTTATAAAGTAAAAGTGACAACACTAACCGGTATAATCGCTTTTAGTAAGTCTGATGTTCCTTTTTCTGGAAATGTTGCTACTATAGATATGAATCAATTGGCTGCTGGTATGTATTTGATAGAATTAACCGATACCAAGGGTAATAAGTTGATTGATAAATTTGTGAAAGAATAAACTTGATTTAGAAGTTATCAAAAGAAAAGCCGCCGATTTCTACGGGCGGCTTTTCTTTTACATAATTTAGCAAAACTTGTTTTACTAAGAATACATCTCTATCCTTAAATCTTTAACCCTCTTATCTTCAAGATATTCATCAAAGGTCATTAGTCTGTCAATCGCACCTTTAGGCGTTAATTCAATGATACGGTTGGCAACAGTTTGCATAAAAGTATGATCATGCGAGGTTAATAAAACAATGCCCGGAAATGTATTGCAACCTTCGTTGAAGCTTTGGATACTTTCCAAATCAAGGTGATTGGTTGGTTGATCCAATACAATACAATTAGGATTCTGCAACATCATACGGCTTACCATGCAACGTACCTTTTCACCACCGCTCAAAACATTTGTCTTCTTGCTGATATCATCTCCACTAAAAAGCATCTTACCAAAGAATCCCCTTAGGAAAGGTTCATCCGCATCGGTAACATGGGCTGGAACATAATTGCGAAGCCAGTCCAATAAAGACTCACCGCTTTTAAAGAATTCATTATGTTCTACAGGAAGGTATGCCTTGGTAACGGTGGTTCCCCATTCGAATTTGCCATTATCGGCCTTCATGTTATTATTGATAATTTCGAAGAAGCTGGTAATTGCCGATGGATCCTTGCTAAGGAAAGCAATCTTGTCTCCTTTATTAAGGCTAAAACTAACCTTATCAAACAATACCCTTCCGTCAACAACCCTCTTAAGGTTTTCAACGTTCAATATTTGGTTACCCACTTCCCTCAATGGTTGGAAGATAATACCCGGATACTTACGATTACTCGGTTCAATATCTTCAATCGTCAATTTCTCCAATGCTTTCTTACGGCTGGTAGCCTGTTTACTCTTAGAAGCATTGGCAGAGAAACGGGCAATAAAATCCAACAAGGCAGCACGCTTGTCTTCATTCTTCTTATTCTTATCATTCAACTGACGGGCTGCCAACTGGCTGCTCTCGTACCAAAAAGTATAGTTACCCGTATAGGTTTTAATCTTACTTCTGTCCACATCCGATACGTGCGTACACACAGTATCCAAGAAGTGACGATCATGACTTACCACCAATACAATGTTCTGATAGTCTGCCAAAAAGTTTTCCAACCAACCAATGGTTTCCAAATCCAAACCATTCGTAGGCTCATCCAATAATAGTATGTCTGGATTGCCAAATAATGCCTGTGCCAATAATACCCGCACTTTCATGTTGCTAGGAATGTCTTTCATTAGGCTTTGGTGCATGGCATCGGCTATGCCAAGACTGCCAAGCAAGGTAGCGGCATCGCTTTCGGCAGTATATCCACCCATCTCGCCAAACTCACCTTCCAATTCGCTTGCACGCATATAATCATCTTCGGTAGCATCAGGATCCATGTAGATGGCATCTTTTTTCTGCATCACCTCCATCATCTTTTTATGCCCCATCAGCACCGTGTTCAGTACTGTTTCATTATCGAACGCAAATTGGTTTTGGTTCAATACCGCCAATCGCTCGCCGGGTGTAATGTCAACACTACCTTTATTGGGTTCTATCTCGCCAGCCAATATCTTCATAAAAGTACTCTTGCCAGCACCATTCGCCCCAATGATACCATAGCAGTTTCCTTTTATAAAATTGATGTTTACATCATCAAACAATACCCTCTTACCATAAGCCAGGGTTATATTCCTTGCACTAATCATCTGTCAGAAAAATTTATTTTAAGTGCGCAAAACTAAGGGTTGCATTAATCACTACATCAATACCGCTAAAAAACAAATTTGTAAAGGAACAATATAATTATGTTTTCATATTTACAATAGTTCGGTAATATTTTTAAGCACCCGTTCATAATGTTTTAGGCACGCTGATTTCAATAATTTTTTTCTATAAATAATTAACTGGATAAAATAATGAGTCACTTCCTTTCGTTTTATTGTTTATGGAAAAAGGTGTACAAATCAGGAAAAACTACCCAAG
>JANYEU010000167.1 GCA_025362915.1 Chitinophagaceae bacterium
AAAAGATATTATGCGCCGTGTGATTGCCAAAGCTACTTATGGCCGCCGTGGCTATGGTCAGGATGGTTCAATACGCTTCCGTGATATTAACTGGGTTGCTTGGGATTTACCAAACTTCTTGGCAGTCACGGCTATTGAAGGTTTGGAAGGCTTTGATAAAGAATCTTACCAAAGCAACTGCGAAACAGTCCGTGCTTTCTGCGAATTTGGTATAGACGACAATGGTGTCATTTATGAAAGTAATGGAAAAACACCCGGTGGTTGCCAGTTCCATACCTTGTCGATGATTGCCCTTGCCCGTCGTGGATTGAACTTATGGGGTCATCCACACGTGCGGAAATTATTGCAGGGTCAGGTTCAAATGACTTCCCCTGATGGAAAGGTCGTTGTGAATAGTGGTACACAATATGTGCCTTTCAGTCAACAACATTTCTCTTTGGAAACCGTGGATGAATACAAGGCTTTCTATCCCGATAATCTTTGCGCAGACTACCTGCTTTCCCAACCTACTGTTTCTGGGAAGAAAGATGATGAGAGCGATAGAGCTTGGATATTTGAAGATTTTAATCCTAATAACTACAAATATGAAGTAACCAAATTGCAACGCCTCCGTATGCCTAGCCCCATGTATCCGGGGTTTGTGCATGGGTTCTTGTACGATTCTGACTTTAAATTAACTACCAGAAAAGAAACAAATCTTCCTTTGGATTTCAATGCGCCTACACACGGTGTGTTCTCTAGCCGGTCGGATAATGGAACCGATGCTACTTGGATAAACATGATGGTTCGCCCCGATCATTACTTGGGTGGCGGTCACCACCACGCCGATGCAGGGATGTTCCATTTCTCTGCTTTGGGGGTGAATTGGATAACGGAAAGTCCGTTTAACCAAGTTTATGCGGGTAAATACCACAACCAAGTTTTGGTGGATGGTGTTTCTGAACCCGATGGAAGTGGAGGATTAGGCACTGGCTACCAAGCTGCTGCCACTTATTTGGGCGATGCCACTACAAAAGAGGGCGGCTTTGCTACTGCCGATTTGACCAATTCCTACACCTATCGTTGGCAAACACAGCCCGGACAGGATTGGGGTCCAAAGCTTGGTGGCCTCGGTTGGGAACTTGACCCATCGGAACAAAATCTTAGAACTTTCGCTGGAACCTCCCGCTACAAAATGCGTCCTTGGTGGGCTACTTATACTTATTCTAACTACATGGCAACCTCCCGCTCTAAATTCAATCCGATGGAATATGTGTATCGTTCAGTTGGGTTGGTTCGTGGCAAACATGCTTATGGTGTGGTGGTTGATGACCTTAAAAAGGATGGTCAATCGCATTTATACCAATGGACTGCCATGTTAAATGGTGGTGTTTGGCAAGCCGAGTACAAAGGATTGGCGGGTAATCAACTAGTATTGGCTTATGGTAAATATGACGAGAAGATTACTTCCACCAAATCCCTTATATCGCCTTCTAAAGGTGATCCTTTGTTGTTGGTTTGCTCGGTAAATGCAGTTCAAGAAAGTGCATTGAACATGCCTCTGATGCAAGTTAGCACAGAGGAAGGACCTGCCAATCAAAACAAAGCCGTAACAAAAGCTACTTACTACGACCGTTTGGCTATCAATACGCAAGCGGTAAAAGCTAACTTCCACGTGTTATTAATTCCTTTTAAATATGGTGATGAATTACCAACAGTTTTAACTGTTGGCAATAAAACAACCATCACTTGGAAGGATGGACAAAAGGATGTGCTAGACTTTGAAGTTGATGCTACCAACCGTACAAAAGTCGTGGTGAAGAGAGACGATAAAGAAGTGATAGAGAGTAAATAAATTACAAAAGATTGATTTGAAAAGACACTATGAATGTGAAGGATTGGAATGATGAATAAAAATCCACACAAAGGGATTGAACACACTTCTTTATTTTAAATGCTTTATTCTTGCATTATTACGAAATCATTTAATTTAGGCATTAAATATTGTTACATACTTTTTATTATTTAAAAAACACACAATGGCATTGACTACTTCTGGTTCACAACAAACAGTTTCTAATGGTTCGGATTCAAGAAATTATCTGTTCCCATTTATTTTAATTACTTCCTTGTTTTTCCTTTGGGGTTTTGCCCACAACCTCGATCCTATTCTGATTCCCCACCTAAAAAAATCTTTTACGCTTACCACTGTTCAGTCCACGTTAGTAGATTCTGCAGTGTTTTTTGCCTACTTTGTAATGGCTATTCCAGCAGGGTTTATTATGAAAAAGTATGGGTATAAGACAGGAATAATAATAGGGCTATTAATTTTTGCAGTTGGTTCTTTTCTATTTATTCCTGCAGCAAAAACCCAACAATATAATTTCTTTTTGGTTGCCCTATTTATTATTGCATGTGGATTAACCATATTAGAAACGGCGGCTAATCCTTATGCCTCGTTGCTTGGCGACCCTAAAACATCTACACAACGGTTAAATTTCGCACAATCATTCAATGGCTTAGCTTGTTCTTTAGCACCTGTAATAGGTGCCAGATTAATATTGACTAAGGGGAACTCAGATGCAGAATTGGCTCTCATGTCTGCTGCTGATAGGGTACAAGCATTAGCAAAAGAAGCTGAAACAGTGATACCTCCTTACTTTATTTTGGGAACAATATTAGTAATCATCGCTATCATTTTTGCTTTTACTAAATTACCAAAAATTCAAACCACTTCTTCAAAAGCGGCTAGTAAAAGCATCTTTCATGCATTAAAACATAGCCACTTATCTTGGGGTGTTGCCTCACAATTCTTTTATGTAGGTGCACAAGTATCTGTATTCAGCCTTTTTATATTGTACGCTACAAAATCGGCAGATATAACAGAGGTTAAGGCAGCAGATTTCTTGGGCGCTTGTGGACTAGCATTCTTAATCGGACGTTTTCTTGGTACTATTCTAATGAAATTTATTACCCCTGAAAGATTGTTAGCAATTTATGCCGCCATCAATATTGCACTTTGCATTGTTGCCATCACTGCACACGGAATGATTACAGTTTATACGGTAATTACCATCTGTTTCTTTATGTCTATCATGTTTCCTACCATATTCTCTTTAGGAATTAAAGATTTAGGAGGCGATACCGAATATGGTAGTAGTTTAATTATCATGTCGATTGTGGGCGGTGCTATTCTCCCAAGAATCTTTGCCTTAATTGGAGAAATGGCAGGAAACATTCAATTTGGTTATGTTGTTCCGATGATTTCCTTTTTTGTAATTATGCTGTTTGGATTTAAGGGGTATAAAGTTAAAAATGTAGCGGATTAATAAAATAAAATAAATATGAAAAAGTATTGCTTGGCAGTTGATTTGGTTGATGATGCAGAACTGATTGCAGAATATGAGAATTGGCATAAACCCGAAAATGCCCGCCCAGAAATCAAGAAAAGTATTTGGGATGCAGGTATTACCAACATGGAAATTTATCGGGTAGGTAACCGTATGTTCATGATTATGGAAGTTGACGATTCATTCAGTTTCGAAAGAAAAGTAGCAATGGATGCTGCAAATCCACACGTTCAAGAATGGGAAAACCTGATGTGGAAGTTTCAACAATCAATGCCTTTTGCAAAGAATGGGGAGAAATGGATGTTGATGGATCAAATATTTACTTTAAACGATAAATAAGAGAGCTATTAAATTTCAAAACTGCTGTTGTCCTTAAAGGGCTTACATTATTCACAACCTTTGATTTGTACAAAAAATAATAAATAGATGAAATCAGTATTAATAAATGAAGCTTACAAAGTAAGTGTTGTAGAAGTGGATGAACCCATCATATCAAGTGATGAGGTATTACTTGATATTTATTACATAGGTCTCTGTGGTAGCGATTTGAGTTCCTATAAAGGCATGTCGCCAATGGTGGTTTATCCTGTGGTTCCAGGGCATGAGGTGAGTGCGGTAATTAAAAGCAAGGGGGCAAATGTTCCCGATACTTATGCAGTTGGTGACATGGTTACGGTGAATCCTTATTCTGCTTGTGGTGTTTGCCCTGCCTGCCGTGTAGGCAGAACAAATACCTGTGAGTATAATCAGACTTTGGGTGTTCAACGTAATGGTGCTTTGAAAAAATACTTTGCCATCCATCATAATAAATTAATTAAAAGTAACATACTTACTGAGAAAGAATTTGCTTTGGTTGAGCCATTGAGTGTTGGCTACCATGCGGCAAATAGGGGAGGAGTTACTGAAATAGATACTGTGTTGATTTTTGGTTGTGGCATGATTGGCATTGGGGCAATATTGGCTAGTATCCGCAAGGGTGCCACCGTAATTGCCGTTGATTTGGACGATAAAAAGTTGGAGTTGGTAAAGTCTTTTGGCGTTAAGCATATCATCAATGCAAAGACTACCGATGTGCTTACACGGGTAAGAGAAATAACCAATGGCGAAGGTGCAAATGTTTGTATAGAAGCTGTTGGCGCACCTGCCACCTATACCACTGCAATAGAAGCCGCCGCTTTTGCGGGTCGTGTGGTTTATATTGGCTATGCAAAGAGCGATATTCTGTTTAACACAAGTCTTTTTGTAAAGAAAGAATTAACCATCTGCGGTAGCCGCAATGCCCAGTTTGAGTTCAGACCTGTTGTTCAGATGTTGGAAGACAAAACAATTGACGCCAATCAATTAATCACCAAAATTTATCCAATGGAACAAGCAGGGCAGGCATTGAAAGACTGGAGCGAAAACCCGTCTGAATTTATCAAGATATTGATAGACGTTAAGAATGCCTAAGAAATAAAAGTTAGTACTTGTTGCTACGATAATAATACATTCATGAAACATATTTAATTAATTACCACAAGCTATCTTCTAATAATTGCGGTTGCTACTGTTGTATAAACCCCGTTACGAAAAGAGATTTGGAATAGGAATTATCAATGACTATCTGTTTCTTTTCCATGTTGGGTATGATGATGCAAAGTTCTGGAAGTATGATAGCTGGACTGCCGAAGCGGGGTAATTGAACCTGTTAATTGGGTTCTCATCCGAAGATACAAGAGTAAATGGGAAGTGTGAAATCGGATTACCAGTATTGGGGAATGAAGTGAATGAAATTTTGCTGATACTAGATTCGCATTATTACAAAGGATTTGGTTAAATAGATTTTAGGTAGTGATACAGAATGTATGCTGAGTCATAGATTATAAGAAACAGTGGGGCTTTACGTTTAAGAATCGTTATGAGTAAGATAACGGTTAGCGTAAGTTGCCCCCACTGCAAGGGTGTAAAGGTGAAGAAAAATGGGAAGAAGCGAACTGGGAAGCAAAACTTTCTTTGTCATAGTTGTAAAAAGCAGTTTCAATCTGAGTATTTCTATAAGGGAGCAGCCCCTTCAACAAAAGAGTCAATAAAAGCAATGACACTGAATGGCAGTGGTATTAGGGACATTCATAGAGTGCCGCAATTAAGTATTGTGAGTATCCTGTTTGTGCTGCGAAACTGGTTTAAACAAATCGAAAAACCCTGTTTTATGGGTAGTTATAAAGAAGTACAAATAGATGAAATATGGACATTTGTAAAACACCGAAAGCGGGGGAAACGCTGGGTTTGGTACGCTTACGATAAAGAAACCAAGAAGATATTAGCCTTTCAAATTGGTAAAAGGAATGATAAAAGCTGCAAGGCATTACTCAAAAAGCTGGATCATTTGCACATTGAAAAATATTGCACCGATGAATGGAAATCCTACAAAAAATATATACCCAAAGACAAACATATCATATCATATCAAAAAGAAAAACAACACATATTGAAAGAAAGAATAGAGATTTTAGAACGCATTTGAAAAGGTTATGCAGAAGAACGGTTTGCTTTTCAAAGAAAGATGATATGCATTATGGAATTATTAAATCATATATACACTTCAGAAATGCTGCTTAAACAGCAGCATACATTCTGTATCACTACCAGATTTTATTGTAAAAATGGGTTTATTATGAAAAAAATTATCTTACTATTTCTTTTGGTTTTTGCGTTTAACATTTCAAATATGTTACTTGCTCAAGAACAACCTGAAAAGGATTTTGCCAAGATTAAAGCGGCAGAATTAGTTATGGCTGCCCCATTTAATGAAGGACCTTTTCAACCTGTCAACGATTCTCTTAAAAAAATCCCCTGTCCAGATTGGTTTCGTGATGCAAAGTTTGGTATATGGAGTCATTGGACGCCTGCCTCTGTTCCTGGGTTTGATAATGGTTATCCAACCGATATGTATCATCAGGGTTCTGCAGATTACAAATACCATCTTGCACATTATGGACATCCCTCAGAAAAGGGTTTCAGGAGAGTGATTGAAGATTGGAAAGCAGAAAAATTCAATCCAGAAGCATTGATGAAAAAATATGTTGCGGCAGGTGCCAAATATTTCTTTACCATCTCTTGCCATCACGATAATTTCGATAATTATGCCTCCAGTTACACACGTTGGAACGCTGTGGAAATGGGGCCACACAGGGATATTGTGGGCGAATGGGCTAAAGCAGCACGGGCAAATAATATTCATTTTGGCATTTCATCCCATGCAGATAGGGCTTGGGTATATTACAAGGGGAGTTATGGGGCTGATACATCAGGTGAAAAAAAGGGAATCCTTTATGATGGTAACAATCCTGAATATTGGTCGCTGTATCAAAAACCCCATGGGCCAAAGGACAAACCTTCACCTGAATTTATTGCTTTGTGGTATGCTCGCCATAGGGAAGTGATTGACAAATACCAACCTGAGCTTTTATACTTTGATGGTCCATTGCCATTTTCAAAGGAAGCAGGTCTAAAGCTTGCGGCACATTTCTATAATGTGAACGCTGCAAAAAATAATGGCAAACCCGAAGCCATCATCAATGTAAAAGGCAACTTTGGTATTAGGGATTATGAGCGTGGGGAAGCTGATTCAATCACAACAAATCCTTGGCAGGATGATACTTCTCTTGGGGGTTGGTTTTTCTTAAATACAGAGAGTACGTTGAAAAGTGATAAGATGTCGCACACTAAAACAGCGGCTACTGTAATACATACGCTTGCCGATGTAGTAAGTAAGAATGGTAACCTCTTGATGAACTTTCCTCAATATGGGGATGGAAGTTTATATCCAGAATGTGAGCAGGTATTAGCTGAATTGGCTAAGTGGATGCCTATAAATGGGGAAGCTATCTTTGGTACAAGACCTTGGAAGAAGTTTGGTGAAGGTCCCACTATGATTAAAGCGGGTTACATGAATGAACCAAAAGAACCTTTTACTGCAAAAGACATTCGTTTTACCACAAAAGGAAACATATTATATGCCATCATATTGGGTTGGCCAGGTGATGGGGCTATAGTTACAATAAAATCATTAGCTAAGGGATTAGCCGCAAAAGAGGTGAAATCTGTAAAGCTTTTAGGCAGTAATAAAAAAATTAAGTTTACCCAAGATACAGATGGATTAAAAGCTCTATTACCCATGCAACAACCCTGCGACTATGCGGTTGTGTTGAAGATAGAATAGGTTATAAATATTAATCAATAAATATAATCACAACGCTAACTGATAATAATACATTCATGAAACAAATACAATTAATTACTACAGCTTGCCTAATTATGGTTGCTGTTATTACTGTTGCTCAATCAACTATTAAGAAAAGAGAGATTGCGAAGGGAAAGTTCGAGCCTAATTACGAATCATTAAGGCAATATAAAACCCCTGAATGGTTTGAAGATGCGAAATTTGGTATATGGGCGCATTGGGGACCGCAATGTGAACCAGAGTTTGGCGACTGGTATGCACGCAATATGTATTACCAAACAAGAAATGGCAAGCCCAATGATTTTTACCAATACCATTTGGCACACTATGGGCATCCTTCGGTGTTTGGGTTCAAGGATATTATCAATTTATGGCATGCCGAAAATTGGCATCCAAATGAATTGATGAAATTGTACAAAGCGGCTGGTGCACAATACTTTGTAGCGATGGCAAACCACCATGATAATTTTGATAATTTCGACTCAAAGTACCAACCTTGGAATTCAGTGAATATGGGGCCTAAGAAAGATTTGATTGCAGGATGGGCTGCTGCTGCCAAGAAAGAAGGTTTGCGTTTTGGTGTAACCGTTCATGCTGCTAGGGCTTGGAGTTGGTATGAACCTGCAAAGGGAAGTGACTCTACAGGTCAATATGCAGGAGTGCCCTATGATGGTCTTATAACCAAGGATCAAGGGAAAGGGAAATGGTGGGATGGGTATGATCCGCAAGATTTATATGCACAGAATCATCCCTTAAAAGAAAAACCAGATGAGGCATATAAAGATAAATTCTTTAACCGCGTAAAGGATTTGGTTGACCATTACCACCCAGATTTATTATATTTTGATGATAGTAATATGCCATTGGATGATGTTGGTGTAGCTATTGCCGCACACTACTACAACGCAAATACCCAATGGAACAATGGCAAACTAGAAGGGGTATTAAACATAAAGAGAAGACCCAAAGCTGCCCCACATTCTATTGTTTTAGATATTGAAAGAGGTGTGAATGATAGTATAGATGCCTACCATTGGCAAACAGATAATTGTATTGGTCAATGGCATTATAAAAAAGGGCTAAGGTATCAATCTATTTCAACTGTGGTAACAATGCTGATTGATATAGTGAGTAAGAATGGTAATCTTTTACTAAATATTCCTGTAAGAAGTGATGGAACGATAGATTCTGCTGAAGTTGATTTCCTAAAAGGTATGGGTAAATGGATGAATGTATGTGGGGAAGGAATCTACAAAACGCACCCTTGGAAAATTTATGGTGAAGGTCCAATTGCTGCTATCAATGCTTCTGCGTTCAATGCAAAGGACGACCCAAAGAACCCTGGCTTGAAGCTGGAGCAAAAAAAGAAACCTGAATACACGGCAGCAAATATTCGGTTTACCACCACAAAAGATGGGAGTTTATATGTGTTTTTGCTCGGAGTGCCTATGGGTAACATAAATATAAAATCGCTGGGGCTTTCCTCTGCTCTAGTAAGTAAAATTACTTCTGTAAAATTAGTGGGTTCTACTGAAAAGATCACTTGGAAGCAAGGTGATGAAAGTCTTTCCATAACTAAACCTAATACCTTTCCAACAGAGAGTGCAGTAGCATTTAAGGTGAACTTTTAATAGTACAGTATCCCTAGTAATTGCATACTTTTTAACGATATATGTTCTTACATAGGTAAGCGAATCTAATAAGTTATTATCATTTTCTTA
>JANYEU010000461.1 GCA_025362915.1 Chitinophagaceae bacterium
AATGGCGATTTAAAGGTTGGTCAAAAAATAAATACCAATATTTTCTCAGCTACTACAATAAGAAACAACAATATACTTTTGGATACAACCGCAACAATCACCGCAATTAGCGACACGGTTATTACATTTGATCAACCTATAAAGCTTAGGTTTTTTATAGCAAATGGTACAAGCCTTGATACAGTCTATGCGACTGGTTTTGATGCTGCCAGCCAAACAATAACATTAGACCCAAGTATCAATTATGACTCGCTAGCTACTGCTACTGCTGCTAACCCTCTTATTATTAGAGGTGCAGTATTATCTGCAACTACCAGTATGGTGTCTATAGTAGGAAATGTAGTTACAGTTAATAAACCTCTTATCAATATAGACAATCTTGGTATTGTTTCTATTGGAAATCCAAGTAGTAAACCAGCCACAAAAACTATCACTGGTACCTTACGCCTGATAGGTATAGGTACGCTCGCTTCAACTGTTCCACTTGTAACCGATGGTTCTACTGTTAGTTACGAGGGTTCTGCAAATAGAATTGGTGGTAGCCCTATTTGGGCTTACAACAATTTAACTGTTAACCAACAAAATCAAACATCTGCCGTAGTTTCTTCACAAGCTTTTATCAATGGAATATTATCTATTTTAAGTGGTAAAGTAACTTCTACCAGCAGCAGCAGGGGTATTACCTTAAATGAAAATGCTACATTCCCATCTCCTGCAACTGATTCATGCTATGTTTCTACTCCTTTAGCTAAGGTATTTACCTCTACTACACCATTTACCTATTACTTAGGAGGTTCATATAAAGGTTTTGCCCAGCCAAGAAAGGTTATCTTAACACCTAAGACAGCTGAAGCTAAAACGTATTCAGTTGGCTTCTACCCAAGTAAAATTCCAAACTTTGCAAAAATTGATATTACTACAATTAAAGTAATCGATACAGTTTCAAACTACAATGTGGTTGTTTATGGTCATGCTGCTGGCATTGATACTTCAGCTCAGATTACATTCCAGTTTGACCCAACCTTAAATCCAGCTGATTCTTACAAAGATTCAAGCTTGGTATTGGCACGTTACAATGGTAGTAAATACACTGCAGTGTCTGCTCCAGTTATTTTTAACGGTACTCTTCCGTTTAATCTTACAACAGCGGGTTATGATACTGCCTTTGGGCGTTATACGTTTGCTACAGTTGGTTCAATTTTAGTTCCTGTTAAATTAAGCGGTGTTACTGCAATTGCATTGGTAAACAAGACTATCAAAATCAACTGGTCTAGTGCTAATGAATTAAGTGTTGGAAAATATATAGTAGAAGGTTCTGTAGATGGTGTTAAATTCTCTACTAAAGGAACGCTGACTGCTAAAGGTTCTTCTAATTATTCTTTTGTAGATGCTACACCAAGTGCGGGTATCAATTACTATAGAATCAAGGCAATTGACATTGATGGTAAAGTGAGTTACAGTACAATAGTTTCTGCAAAACAAATTTTGGCTGGTACTATCTCTATAGTAAACCCAGTTAAAAACAAACAATTGAGTTTTGTATTGAGTACAGATGCTGCTAACTACACATTGAAAGTAACCAACGTTTTAGGTCAATCTATATTGAGTAAAACAATTGCTCACAACGGTGGTACTTCTACTTACAGTGTAAGCCTACCAAGTAGTGCATTGGCTGGTACTTACTTTGTTCAATTAACAAGTAGTAACAATCAATCAACAAAAACTATCATAGTAGAATAATATTTCTATTAAAGTTTTAATATTTAGCAGCCCCACTTTTTTAGTGGGGCTGTTTTTTTATGTGCCACACTGATTAATATCATTCAAATCATTTGAATCATACTTTAAATTACTTTTACCGCATGAATAGAAAGGAACTGGTTAAACAGATTCGGACGAAGGAATCTTTTTTATGTGTTGGGTTAGACACGGACATCACTAAAATACCAAAGCATTTACAATCTCATCCGGATGCGGTTTTTGAGTTTAATAAAGCTATAATAGATGCAACCAAAGACTACTGCGTATCGTATAAAATAAATACAGCCTTTTATGAATCGATGGGAATGAAAGGATGGGAAACAATGGAGCGGACATTGTATTATATTCCAAATACACACTTTAAAATAGCAGATGCCAAACGTGGCGATATAGGTAATACATCTGCTCACTACGCCAAGACATTCTTTGAAGTATTGCCTTTTGATGCCGTTACCGTAGCTCCTTATATGGGTGAAGATAGCGTGAAGCCCTTTTTGGAATATGAAAACAAATGGACTATTGTTTTGGGACTTACCTCTAACAATGGTGCAAATGATTTTCAACAAAAGAAGCTAGCCGATGGCAAGACGCATCTATATGAACAAGTGCTGGAAACAGTATCGGGCTGGGGAACTCCAGATAACCTTATGTTTGTTATTGGTGCTACCAAGGCAAAAGATTTAGCCGATATACGAAAAATTATTCCGAATCATTTCTTGCTTGTTCCTGGTGTAGGTGTACAGGGCGGAAGTTTGAAGGAAGTATCCGAGTATGGACTTAACAGCGATTGTGGATTACTCGTAAATGCAAGTCGTGCTATTATTTATGCTGACAATACAAAAGAATTTACAGTAGCAGCAACCAAAGTGGCCAAACAATATCAACAAGAAATGGCTGGATATTTAGATTAAATTAGTCAAAAGTCAATAGTCGTCAGTCGATAGTCAATGAGTTTTATGACTTTCAACTCTTTACTTTTCAACTTTTGACTAACGACCTTCAACTTTCAACTTTTATGAACGAACAAACTTTCACCTACCAACAGTTATACCTTTTTACCCATACTGTCTTTACTAAAATGGGATGTACTGATATGGATGCTACAATTGCTACAAAAACCCTTCTTTCTGCCGATGCAAGAGGTATTGATAGTCACGGTGTAGCCAGACTTGGTGGCTATGTACGTTTGTGGGAAGCAAAGCGTATAAACACTAATCCAACAATAAAAATAGTTCATGAAACACCTTCTACTGCTGTGGTGGATGGCGATGCAGGTTTGGGTTTGGTGGTTGCTCCTCATGCCATGCAAGTAGCTATCAATAAAGCAAAGAATGTTGGAACAGGTTGGGTGAGTGTAAAGAACAGTAATCACTTTGGCATTGCTGGCTTTCATGCAATGATGGCATTGGAACACGATATGATTGGCATTGCCATGACAAATGCAAGCGCATT
>JANYEU010000214.1 GCA_025362915.1 Chitinophagaceae bacterium
TGCCATTGAAAATCCATATACTTCCATATTAGGACACATGACGGGCAGATTATTGTTGAGTAGAAATGGTTACCCGGTAGATCATTTGAAAATAATAGATGCGTGTGCGGCCAATAATGTGGTGATAGAATTGAATGCACACCCTCGCCGTTTGGATATTGATTGGCGATGGATAAAGGCTGCGTTGGATAAGAATATTCTCATCTCCATTAACCCTGATGCGCACAGCATTGATGGTTATAATGATTGCAGATATGGTGTTTTGGCAGCCCAAAAAGCAGGATTGACTGCCGCCCAAAACCTTAGTAGTTATTCTTTACCGCAGTTTGAAACATTTGTAGCCGAACAGAAAAAGAAAAGAGGATAGCATGACAAGTAGTAGCCCAATCTTCGTGGTTATTATATGCTTGATTGCATCTTTGACGGCTTATATTATTCAAAAAATTGCCAAGCCTTCGCCAACAACTACTTCACGAAATGCCACCATTGATGGAATGAGGGGGTTATTGGCTTTGGGGGTATTTATCCATCACTCCAACCTATGGAACCAATTTCTTACAGATGGTTTGTGGGAGAAATCAAGGTCTAATATCTATAATCAGTTTGGGAATATCAGGGTGGCTATGTTCTTTATGATTACCAGTTTTCTCTTTATATCCAAGCTATTGAGAGATAAGGAGGGTGTGTTTAACTTTCAATATTTCCTCATTTCAAGGATATATCGATTGATGCCCATGTATTATTTTTCATTGGCACTGATAGTCATCCTTATCCTTTTTGTAACCAAGTGGCAGTTGAATACAAGCATCTTCGAGCAACTACAATCCATTGCCTATTGGGGAACATTCGCAGCTTTCAAACATCCATTGATAAATAATTACCCCCTCACCAATCTTTGTACTGGAGCATTGTGGACTATGGCTTATGAGTGGTTATTCTATTTCAGTATGCCCCTGATTGCCTTATTTATATTCAAGAAAACAAAACCTGTTTATATTCTTATGGCGGTGGTTTTTATATTGCTCTTCCTTCGTTTTCATACATTCGTTGTTTACTATGTTTACGAGTTTATTGGTGGCGGATTGATTGCATTCCTAATACATAAAACCAACTTGAAAATTAATTTAAACACCAAATTAAAAGAGATAACTGGTAGCATTTTACTAATTGGTTGTCTTCTCCTCTTTTTACGGTATGACAATGCCAGAAACATAAAATGTATCTTTTTACTCACCGTCGTTTTCGGATTGGTAGCAACAGGAACATCACTATTTGGCTTATTTAATATTAAGCAACTTCATTTCATTGGTAAAATGTCATACAGTATTTACCTTTTACACAGCGTAATGCTCTTCGCTATTTTTTATTATGGCGTTGGATTCGAGCAATCAAAAACCTTGTCCTCCACTTCTTTCTGTATCATTATCTTCTGCCTTACGCCCATATTAATGACGATTAGTTACTTGACCTATAGGTTTATTGAGAAGCCCTTCATGGATAAATCAAAGGCTCGTGCAAAGTAATATGATGTATATGTAGTTGGTCTTAATTTCATACGCTCCACCTTTGCCACCTTAAAGTGAAACGTTTTACCTAAAACCAATACTCCCTTTGTGCCTTCTTTGCGTTATGGCTTTGCGAACCTTGCGGTTATTTTTTTCCTTAAAAAGTGATGTTTATTTCTTTTCAACTACTAATACCATTACTTCTTCAATGAGTTATAAAAGGCGGTATAGCATTCCTTCCTTTGGTAGTTTTTATCAAATAGCAATGGCCAATCATTTGACTTATGCCATTTCACAAGCCAACTGTCGGCATCACTCACATTCCAACAGGTTATACCATATTGTTGCTTTTTAGGTATCCACTTCCTATATTGTTCCACCACAAAAGCAAACTTCTCACTCTGCAATGCTTTTAGGCTGTCATTATAAACAAGTGTTGAATCATGGTGCGTATTCACGCTAATGTCCAATTCAGAAATATGTATCAACAATCCTGTTTTAGCTACTTCTTTCAGTGCAGTAATAATGCCCTCATTTTTTGTATTGATACTGATGTGCATCTGCAAACCCAGACCATGAATAGGAATACCCCTTTGTTTAAAATCGGTTACCATCGCAATGATTGCCTTCAATTTCGCCGGACTATTTTCCTGATTATAGTCGTTGTAAAACAACAATGTAGATGGATCAGCCTCATGTGCATATTGAAAAGCATGGGCTATATAGTCTGCACCAAGATGGTTGTACCAATATGTTTTATTGCTTTTATTGGTTCCGTTCGTTTTCTCGGTTCTAAAGTTACCATCATCAAAAAAGGCTTCGTTCACCACATCCCATGAAGTCATTTTACCTTTATAATGTTGTAAAACTGTCTGAATGTGTGTCTTCAATATATTATCCCAAGAGGCAGAATCGCCCACAAACTCATTCAGCCATTTGGGTGCAGACTCATGCCAAACCAAACAATGCCCGTGCATTCTTTTTTTATTCGCCAAAGCATAGTTTACCACAGTATCACCCATTGCAAAATTGAACTCATCTCGTTTAGGATGTAAAGAATAAAACTTCAATGCATTCTCGGCAGTAATACTATTAAATTCATTACTAACAACAGCTTTATAACCCTTGTTATTATTCAATAAAAAAGGATTGATAGCGCACCCTACCTTGAAAGGGGCTACCATTTGTAGTGTTTTCTCTTGTGCAGAAACTGTAAAACCCGCAAGCAGAAACAACGAGAATAAGGAGCTTTTAAAGCAATTCATTGATAAATATTTAGTGACTATTGACTTAAGGCTTAATAAGAAGTTTAGTTACTCCACAGGAACTTTGCCACAAAGAAAATGAAGCAAAAACTAAGGTTAC
>JANYEU010000238.1 GCA_025362915.1 Chitinophagaceae bacterium
TCTGTTAACCGCAAATAAACCAACTTTTATAGACACACGCCCCAATTTGGTGCCTGGTCAGGCTGAAATTCGCCAATATAGGGCTTGGTTTATTGTTAATGATGTAGTGGTAGGTGTGGTTAGCAACATCGTAACCATTTCCGTAGGATAAACAAGTAGTTATTAGGGGTGAATGAAAAAGCGAGAGGCAGTGGGAAGATATGATTTCCTAACTGCCTCTTTTCTATAACCATTAATTAGCAGACAACTAGATATTTTCTAATTACTCTCTTGCTTTATTTAAGGTAATTAATGTAAGCTTTAAATAATTTTTGCTAAAAATGGAAAGCATAAACAGTTTAATTCAAATAAACGGGCGATTGCCCGGCAATACCGAAATTGCAAATGATGGAGGGTTAAGCGAAGAAACAATCGGAAAATATCGAAGATTATTCTCTTTTGAGGAAAGGACAAAGGCAATATTTAAGCTATTGTTTTTGCCCTTTTTTTGCCCTTTTTATACTTATGATGTTCTTTTATTAACTTCGCTGTAGTAAAGATATAGAAATGAGTAAAATCAACATAAAATTTTACGACTTCGCAAGGGCAAAACTAAATTTAAGTGAATCTGATGCAAAAGAATTTATAGAGACCATTGAAGAAGTTGTTGCTGAAGAAATAAAGGTTGCAACTAGCGACTATAAAAGTTTGTGGAAAGAGGACTTTCATACACTTGATAAAAGAATAATGGAAAGTAAAAATGATATAATTAAATGGGTATTGGCTTCTTTGTTGCCATTGCCGTAATGATGATAGGGATGTATTTAAAGAAATAAGTTTTTTCTATGAACTGGATAAGTATTAAAAACAGAAAAGGATTACACCAACGCCACCAATAGGCTAATGGATATTTTCCACGCTGCCGAGGGTACACCCGAAGCTGACGAAATGGAGTTGTTGATAGTTTTGGTAAAGGATTATGACGACAAGTATTACGTATTGCCACAATTAAGCCCGTTGGATGCTATCAAGTACAAGTTGGAAGAAAGGGGATTAAGGCTAAAGACCTCGAGCCATTGATAGGCAGCAAGGGGCATGTTTCTTCTATCCTCTCAGGACGTAGGGAAATAACACTAAAGATAGCCCAAAAGCTGAAAGACTATTTTCAGTTGCCAGCAGAAATGTTTTTGCCGACTGTTTAAGTAGTCAACCAATCAAGCAAATTAATATTACTAAATTCGTCTGCAGTTAAGGATAAAAAAGTATAGCAAAATGGCAGTTTTACAATTTTTGTTCCTCTATTGTTACTTGAGTAAATATAGATAGCCTATAACTCAATAACAGTAAGGCTTTCAAAAAAAGGTATTGTTCGCGCCTGAGGCACAAAGTCCGCTTTTATAGCGGTTTTTTTATGCCCATATATATCCTTCTAAAGTTTGCCAGAACCAGAATTTATAATAAGTTTACTTTTACCAAAACACAATTATGCAACTGATACCGAATGGCAGGATTTGGATTGATACCGACAAAGGTTCTTTTTTAGGGTACGGACGGATTGAACTATTGGAAAAGATACAAGAAACTGGTTCTTTACGCAAGGCTGCCATGGAGATGAAAATGAGTTACCAACAAGCATGGAACTTTATAAAGCAGATGAATGAATCAGTTTCCGAGCCATTGGTAATAACGCAAAGAGGCGGTAAGAATGGAGGCTCTACAACTCTTTCAGAGACTGGTTTATTGGCAATAGAAACCTTTAAGAAATATAATGAGGCTTTTCAGCTTTTTATCCAATCGCAAAGTATCCAATTGTAAACCGTAGATTTTTATCCATCAGAATAAATTCATTCCCTTATTTTCGTGATTCTTTAAAATAGATAACGGACGATGAAACACAACTACTCCCTTCCTTTTATTCTATTCCTATTGATTTGTGCAAGTACTTATGCCCAACAGAAACCCACCCCAAAAAAGGATACACTACAACAGAAAGAAATGCAGGAAGTGGTAATAACCGCTACCCGGACTGCCGAAAACAAGATGCAAGCCCCTGTGAGCATTGAAGGATTGAACGGGAAAGACATTGGCAAGAGTGCGCAGTTTTCGTTTTTTGATGCCATAGAAAACGTGAAAGGTGTGGTAATGATAACACCGAGTCTGGGCTTTAAGGTAATCAACGCGAGGGGTTTTACCAATACAACCAACGTGCGTTTTGTACAAATGGTAGATGGTGCGGATAATCAGGCACCCACCATTGGCGCACCAATTGCCAACGCCATGGGACCAAGCGACCTAGACATCTTAAAGGTGGAAGTTATTCCAGGCTCAGCATCTGCCCTCTATGGGATGAATGCCATTAACGGAACGGCGAATTTTATTACCAAGAATCCCTTTACGTATCAAGGTTTTAGTATTGCACAAAAAACAGGCGTTAATCATCTGAACGATGACGAAATAAGTGCAAAGCTATTTAGTGAAACAAATGTCAGATACGCCAAGGCATTTGCTAATAAGATTGCCTTTAAAATAAATGCCACTTATAGCCAAGGCAAGGACTGGTATGCGGATAGTAGGGTAGATTTTAATCCTACGGCCAATATTTCTACTAATTTGGTGGGACAACAGAATTCCGGTAGCGATTTGATCAATAACTATGGCGATGAATCATCCGACAGACAGACATTAACGATGGCGGATAAGAAACAATATGTGGTTTCCCGTACCGGCTATCCTGAAAAACAGGTTGCAGACTATGGATTGAAGAACTGGAAGGGTGATGCGGCTATTTATTATCGCCCTACAAGTTCAGTTGAAATTGCTTATACCTATCGTTATTCCAACCTAAATACATTGTATCAACGTACAAACAGGTTCAGGTTCGATAATTATACCATGCAACAACACGTACTGGATCTTAAAACCAAAAGCATACAATTTAAGGCTTACGCCACGATAGAAAACAGTGGCAATTCGTACAATATCCGCTCTATGGCGGAGAATATAGAAAACTATTTTAAACCAGCCACCAAATGGTTCAGCGATTTTACCAGTCAGTTTAACAAGGATAATGGTTTGGGGAAATTGACAGTTGATGCGATGGCAGATGCCAGAACCTTTGCAGATAATAGTCGTCCGCAACCAGGCTCTGCGCAATTCAATCACCTGATAGATACATTAAGAACAGTGAACAATTGGGATATTGGTGCGGCGTTGCGCGTGAAGGCAGATCTTTATCACGCAGAAATGCAACATGATCTTACCGAAAGCCTATTGCCTAAGTTGAAGTCGGCGCATGGATTAAGTCTGATGTATGGTTTGGATTATAACTTATACTCCATTGTGCCGGATGGCAACTATTTCATCAATCCATTAGGTGCAGGCAATCTTACCTATTGGAAAACGGGTGGATTTGCACAGGCTACCAAGTACTTTTTTAGCAATAAATTGAAAGTGAATGTAGTGGCAAGGATTGATAAGAACCAATACTTTGATGCAATCTTCAATCCTAGATTGGCACTGGTATATTCTCCCAACCAACAGAATAGCTTTAGGGTTTCTGCACAAAGTGGCAGCCGTTTTCCTAGCATCTTCGAAGCGTTTTCCAACATTAACAGTGGTGGTGTAAAGCGTGTGGGTGGTTTACCGGTAATGTCTCACGGGATATTTGAGAGCAGCTATACAGATGTTTCTGTGATTGCCTTTAAGGCTGCGGTTACCAATGATGTAAACAAAAATGGATTGACTACAAACGCTGCCATCATTAAGGAAGAAGGCAAGTTGCAAAAGAATACTTACAGCTATATACAACCAGAAAAGGTAAACAGTCTGGAGCTTGGTTATAGAGGGAAGTTATTGGATGATAGACTGAATGTTGAAGTGGATTTCTTTTATAACGTATATAAAAACCTGATAGCGCAGATAAATGCCGACGTGCCAAAGACTACAATAGCAGATAGCATACCTTTTTATCTAAATGGAAAGGCAACACAAAGCAAATATCGTTTATGGACGAACTCCAAGAGTGTCAGTTATAACTACGGTGGTACAATGGGATTGTCTTATCTGTTGCCTAAGCATTATTTGGTGGGAGGCAATCTTACCATCAATAAGCTGGACAGACAAACAGAAAACGATGGACTGGAAGATGGATTCAATACTCCAGAATGGATATATAATCTATCCTTTGGCAATGAAAATGTATATAAGAACCTTGGTTTCAATGTAAATTATAG
>JANYEU010000252.1 GCA_025362915.1 Chitinophagaceae bacterium
CCACTTTTCAACTGCTCCAAGGCATGCGTTTTTACCGCCTCATAATCAAACCTAAATGACGTGTCTTTTTTATCTCTCATAATTTATCCTGTTAAAGGTCTAATTTTATTTTGACCTTGACACAGTTTAAATTACACCCTCAAGAATGTTGGGTTTTCTTCGAAGAATAATGGATTTTTGACGTGAAAAACGCTTGCTTTTTCGAAGAAATTGCTTTATTTTCCGAAGAATTCCCTCTTTTTCCCGAAGAAATCACTTGCTTTTACGTTCAAATCAGTCATGGTTTCGACTTATCCACTAGAAATTACCTGAATTTTTGCAAAGGTGGCGGGGGATGTATCTTGATAGGAAACAATACCCCATCCTATTATGGTGGCAACCTTTTTTGCGGCTGCCAATACAAAATGGTAGATAATCATTTAGCATTGTTATTTGTACCTAATCTTATATGTAAGGATAACCAAAGCCAGAAGCAGCGTGATTCCGTTTGCAATTGCTACCGGATAGTTTGAACTCATGATGCCAAAGGTGAGCCATAGCACTGTACCGAATGTAAATAGTGAATACATGGATAGGGAGATGCCTTTTGTGTCTTTTGTTCTGATGGTTTGAATTGCTTGTGGTAAAAAAGAAGCTGTAGTGCAAAAAGCAGCTATAAAACCAATGATGGTGCCGGTATTAAGCATGGTATATTATTAAAATTGTTGTATAAAAAAACCATCATCCAAAACTTATACAAGCAATGGATGATGGTTGTTTATGAAATAGAACCCTTTTTGGGGTAATGTATTAATTAAGCTATTAAACCAGCGAAATATTTAACCGTACGAACCAATTGGCTAACATAACTCATTTCGTTATCGTACCAACTTACCACTTTTACCAATTGGCTATCGCCTACAGAGATTACTTTGGTTTGAGTTGCATCAAACAATGAACCGAAAGAAATACCGATAACATCGCTACTTACAATTTCATCATCGGTATAACCAAAGCTTTCGTTGCTTGCTGCCTTCATTACTGCGTTTACTTCATCAACAGTTGTTTTCTTAGAAACTATTGCAGTCAATTCAGTAACAGAACCAGTGATAACCGGAACACGTTGTGCGCTACCATCCAATTTTCCTTTTAGTTCAGGCAATACCAAACCGATTGCTTTTGCAGCACCAGTACTATTAGGTACTACGTTGGCAGCAGCAGCACGTGCACGGCGCAAATCGCCTTTAGCGTGAGGTGCATCCAAAGTATTTTGGTCATTTGTATATGCGTGAATGGTAGTCATGCTACCAGCAAGGATAGTGAAGGCATCATTCAGCGCTTGTGCCATTGGAGCCAGACAGTTTGTGGTACAAGATGCAGCACTGATAACTGTTTCGCTACCATCAAGGATAGTGTGGTTAACATTGAAAACAACTGTCTTCATTTCGCCAGTGGCAGGAGCAGAAATTACTACTCTTTTTGCGCCAGCCTTGATATGCAACTCAGCTTTTTCTTTATCTGTAAAGAAACCAGTACTTTCTATTACAACATCAACACCATGATCGCCCCAAGGAATTTGAGATGGGTCTCTTTGGGCATAAATTTTTACTTCATGACCATTTACAATGATAGAATTATCTGTATGTGTAACCGTTTGACCGAAACGGCCTTGGGCACTATCATATTTTAATAGGTGAGCGAGAACCTTAGGGCTGGTAAGATCGTTGATAGCTACCACTTCAATACCTTCTATATTGAAAATCTCACGATAAACCAATCTTCCTATGCGTCCGAAACCATTAATTGCAACTTTAACCATGATTATAAATTTTGAATTATTAAATACTTCTTTTTTTTACCGCGGCGAAGGTAAAGGATTGTGCCGATACAACGGTTTCGTAAGTTGCAATGCTTATATAAAGTTTTGTAATAAGGTTTATGAGTCCAAAACTTTACACTCGCTAGCCTTTGCTCTTATTTAGCACTATTAGATGAGTATTTCCACCAATCAGACAAACTTCCGCAGTTTTTATAAACGTCATCAATGCTAATGTAGTACGTTGGTAAGTGTTCCTGAAACCATTTTGAAAGGGCATCACGTTTTTTCTCTTCCAAAGCTCTCGCAGCTACTCTGTTATAATCTTCTTTCAAGTTTTCACGATGTGGTTGGGTTCTGTTTTTCAAATAAACAATACGCACCATCTTTCTTCCCCTTTCATCTGTATAAACATTTGGCTTTGAAATATCACCGGGCTTTAAATTTTGAAGACTTAAAGCGAGATCCTTATCAAGTTGATCGATATTAAGGAAAGACGAACCATCCCTTGCCGTAATACTACCACCATTGAACTTGCTATTTTCATCATCACTAAACTTATCTACCGCTTCTCCAAAACTTAGATATCCATTTTGGATGATTGTCCTTGCAGAATCCAATTTATTAATGGATAGCTTTATTTCATCGTCGGTAACCTGAGGTATTTTAAGCAAATGTCTTACCACTGCATCATCTCCTGCCCTGCTAACCATTTGAATAAGGTGATAACCGAACTTAGTTTTCACCACATTAGAAATTTGACCGTCCTTTAGCCTGAATGCCGCCGAAGTAAACGTAGGATCGAACTCCTTGCTCATACGATTCAGGTTATATTGCCCGCCATTATCTTTACTTCCTGGATCTTCCGAATATAATTTACACAATTGATCAAACTTTTTTATGCCAGCTTCTGCCTGACGCTTGTATTCATACAATTGTTTTATACAATATTCTTCTATCTCTTTACTAGCCTTAGGTTGAGACTGTATTTGATTTATTTGTATTTCGCTTTCATAATAAGGTAAGCTGTCCTTGGGTATTTTATCATAATAAGCCTTTACTTCTACAGGAGAAATTTTTATGTTTTCGAGTATTTTACCCCTCATTTGGTCGGCAAGCTTACGTTCTTTAAAGGCAACCCTAAAATCTTCTTTTATCTGATAAATTGTTCTGCCTGCAACCTCTTCAAGTACTTCTCTAGAACCATAAGCATTGATGAATCCCCTGATTTGATTATCCAAACCTGCTTCAATTTCGTCTTCACTAACTATTAATGAGTCTTTTTCTGCCTGAAGTACCAATGCTTTTTGTATAAGCTGCCCTTCTAGGAAGGCACACTCTGGATTTGGAGGCAATTGGGCTTCTTGTCCTTGTCTTTTATAGTCGGCAATTGCATTATTAATATCAGATAGCAATACTATCTTGTCTCCCACCTGTCCTATAATCTTATCTGCAACTACTTTCTTGGTTTGTGCCGTACTAAAAAAGTGAATTGATAATAATGTTATGCCTAAAATATATTTTTTCATGTTTATGAATTTTCTTGTTAAGAAAGAATGGGAAATATCCGTTAATCAAACTTCTTAACTTTTACAAACCAGAAATCCCTGTAGCTCAAAATAAGGTTTATCTGTGCATATCTCTCTTCAATTAGGTTAGCTTTAGTTGTTCCATGAACGCCTAATTCCATATTCAATTGCAAACCTAAATTACTCCTTACCAAGTTTTTCCCTCCACCAAAGGTTACACCATAATTAGAGACTTGTTGGCCATTAACCTGCAAATAAGAGTCACTATAGAAAACACCCGCTTGAAAAAAGTGTCTTTCAAAAGTTATATCCCTATAAGTTTGTTTTTTAGAAAGCTCAAAACCAGCCCCTATGAAGTTACTATTCACTAATCTGTAGCTAATTCCTTTAGAATTTAAATCTCCCCAATTTTGAAAAGAGTAATCTACCGAGAAAGTATATTTGTCCTTAAGCTTTGCAGCAATACTTCCAGCATATTGTGCAGGAAGGGTAATGACCTGACCCTTAAAACTAGGGTATGGTGGTAATTGCGTATTTCCATCAGTAACAGATAGATTATAAACGCCATTAATAGAAGTTTTAAAGGTAGCAGTACCTCCAAGGAACAATTTCCAATTACTATTCAACTTAGTATTGTACTGAAATCCTGGTTTAAAATAGGGAGAGCCTACATTAATGGTTCTGGTTGTTACCAAGGAGCTATCAACGCCATACCCACCAGCTATATTTTCTGTTTGACTTAGCTGTCCGAATAAATAAGCGGCCTGCAAACCGATTGATAATCTTTTTGATATTTGGTATCCAGTAGAAAGGTATATCTGATTAACACCACCAGATCCTTGATAATAGGCAGGAACTGTATTGTTGCTACCTAATATGTATTTGCTACCATAAAAAGAATAGCTGGTATTACTATATGGCATCAAACCAAAACCTACACCCCACCTTGGCTTAAGTTTAATAGCTAAAGAGATTTTTTTAATTTGCAAATCGGACGATGAGGTAGTACTAGAAGAAATGGGCGTACCGGAATAATTGATAAACTTTGCACTGGCAGCCATTTCAAAGTTAAAAAACTTATCATCCAAGGCGCTAAGAGAAGCTGCATTGGCATTATATAAAAATCTGTTAGAGGATAATGCCATACCTGCGTGTCCCATTCCAGAAGTTCTGTCAAAACTGCTATGATCAATGGAGCCAATGCCAATTATAGAGTAAGGAGAGTTGTTATTTTGCCCTAGTACAATACAATTAAAGCAAACAATAGCAGCAATATTTAAAATAAGTTTTTTCGTCATCATTTGTTTTTGCTTATTGTGGCTGTATGGTTAAATAATAAATCTCCAACTTGGTGGTATTCTTATTCTCGGGTTGTAAGTTTTTATTTCCTATTACAATTCGAGAAAACTCAGTTGTAGATGCTGGCGATGGAGGCAACGCAAGCAACCCGTAATTATTACTTATTGGATTTTCGATAAGCTGTTTTATATAATTGGAAACATCGTAAGTATATCCTGTATTATCATTGTATAGGTAATCAACATATAAATTACCCGTCTGTGCACCACTACCATTAGGTGATGAAAGTGGTGAGCCAATAGTATTAGTTAAATCAGAATTATACAATGTAAGTGCTGGCGGTAAGAAGAAATGGGTGTCGTAAGTGCCTCTTACGGGTACAATTCTCAATGTAGCAGTTAATATCTTTACATAGTTAGGTTGTTTCAGCAAATTCCTCAACGATGGAAATTTAATTTTAGCCATCACACCTGATGTGTACTGAGAAAATGCCCTATTTCCTGCTGATGCTCCCGAAATGATATTATTATAATGATTTATGTTTTTAAGGGTAGTATTCAGGTTGCTCCTATCTACTTTTATATTATTGAAATGATGTTGCTTATTGTTCAAAGAAAAATCAATAGAGTGTTTTTCTAAAGTATCTGAACCTGGCTTAGAATAACTTAGCCTCATTACTACATTATCTGCACAATTGAGAATCATGCTTGCAGAGGAGTTACTGCTAATACACAATCCCTTGAAGTAATATAAAAAATTAGTCTCATTTTGTAAATCCAGATCAGAGGCATCTTTTAGCTTGGCTAATAACTGTTTTCCTATATTATCATCAAGTTTTATACTGATAGAATCTGAATAAAAGGTGGGCTTTAAAAGATAGTCTCCCGAACCAATTGCAGTAGGAAAAACAGCAAACTCTTGGGTATTAAAGAAACTGGATTGATTTTCTGGGAAATTTATTGGCTGTGACAGTCTGTTTACATTTAACTGCAAGTATTTTGTCGTGTCACCATAATAACTCTTATTTAGTCTCAATATCAAACGAAGTGAATCATAGCGTGTACTGTCGTAACTTTTTGAGTAGGAGGGAGGAGTTAATTCAAAATAGCATTTTGTATCTATCCTGCCAAAAGAAGAATCGGTATAACCTCCCAAAAGAGTTACTCCCGATGCCGATGTTGAAAAAGAATCCACAAATACAGTCGATATATCGGTACTAAAAGTGTCAACCTTTACTATTTGGGTATACTGGTTATCCAAATATTGAGTTCCATATTGTATATCTACTTTTTCACAAGAGGTGATATAAATTGAAATGAGTAAAAAAAACAAAAGAAATTGTCTTGAACGCATAAGATTGTATTAATTAAAACCGTTAAAAGTAATAGAATACCTTTTAAGATTGGCAATACTATAATGCCTGCCTGTTACAGAATTGTTACTTTGGACGAATAGTGTTATTACACCGACAATTGAATAAATTTTGTCGGCTAACTGTATAGTATTGGCTAAAAATATCAAAACATAAAAATTGGACTTTATGTAAGGTGGCTAAATTAGCATTTCGTAGATATAAAGTGATTATTAATCATTAAAATAGGTATATAAATCCATTTTAACTATTTGCCTAACATCGACACTTATAATTTCAGCGAAAATTTTTAAATAATGAAATTGATTAAGTACTTATTTTTCTTACCTGCAAGTGC
>JANYEU010000253.1 GCA_025362915.1 Chitinophagaceae bacterium
AAATACTGGAATGGTGAAACCAAACATGCGCCCACTCTGGAAAACCTTCCTTTTGGCTATGCTTGCGGGCTTGTTGGCCATCATCACCCCTTGCGTTTTTCCGTTAATACCCGTTACGGTTAGTTTCTTCCTAAAACGTAGTGGTTCCAGACAAGCAGGGCTTCGCAATGCGGTTATTTATTCGTTATCAATCATCAGCATCTATACTATCCCAACGCTATTACTTACGCTCATTTTTGGCAATACCGCCCTCTATGCCATCTCCACTTCTGCCATAACAAACCTGTTATTCTTCGTTATCTTTCTAGTTTTCGCCATCTCCTTCTTTGGTGCTTTCGAATTGAAGTTGCCCAATAGTTGGGCAAACAAAGCCGACGAACAAGCGGGCAAGGGTGGCATTGCAGGTATCTTTTTCATGGCATTAACGTTGGCTATTGTTTCTTTTTCTTGTACAGGCCCCATCGTGGGTACTTTGTTGGGACAAACAAGTATGCAAGGTGTTAGCGTTGCGCCCATCATCGGTATGCTGGGGTTTGGCGTAGGATTGGCAATGCCTTTTTCCCTATTTGCTTTCTTTCCCTCCATGCTCCATTCGCTTCCCAAAAGCGGGGGTTGGCTCAATTCGGTCAAGGTTTCTTTTGGCTTTATAGAGTTGGCTTTGGCAATGAAATTCTTATCGAGTGTAGACCTTGTTTACCATTGGCATCTATTGGATAGGGATGTGTTCCTTGTTATCTGGATAGTTATTTTCTCCATGTTGGGCTATTATTTATTGGGCAAACTAAAGTTCTCGCACGATAGTGTGCTCCAGTTTATCAGCGTTCCCCGATTGTTTTTTGCCATTGCTTCCCTTTGTTTTGCGTTGTACATGGTTCCGGGGCTTTGGGGTGCGCCGCTAAAGGCTTTGAGTGGCTTTATTCCCCCTTCTACCACACAGGATTTTAATCTGGATAACCTTCAATACAGCATCGGTAATTCTTCTCCTGTTTCCTCAAACAAAGGGAATTCTATTGCGCCTAAAAAGTATATTGATAAACTAAGTGTGCCTTTTGGATTGACTGCTTATTTTGATTTGGAGGAAGGAATGGCAGTGGCAAAAGCATTGAATAAACCTGTAATGCTTGATTTTACAGGGCATTCCTGCGCTAATTGTAGAAAGATGGAAGAGCAGGTTTGGAAAAATGCTGAGGTCTTGAAAAAGATTAAAGAGGACTTTATATTGATTAGTTTATATGTGGATGAACCAACAGAATTGCCCGTTTCTGAACAATATTCTGGCTATCAGAATCAAAAGATAACGACCGTAGGAGAGAAGAACCTAGACTATGAAATAACTAAGTTTGGACTGAATGCACAGCCGCTATATATGTTTCTAAACCTAAAAGGCAACCCATTAAGCGAAACAAGATATGGCTACGACGCTGACGTGCCCAAGTTTATTGCCCATCTTGATAAGGTAAGGAAAGCCTTTGAAGAAGGAAAGTAGATTCCTATAATAATCATGGTTAATACACATGTATTAACCTATTCCCATTATAAATCAGACTTAAAAAAACCTTTTAAGCCCATCCTATGATAAAACAGGGTTAAAAGGTTTGTTTTTGGGCATTCCCATGATAAAACGGGCATAAATGAAGCCTTTTTTGACAGTCCTATGATAAATTAGTCATAAAATATTTCTTTTGTAGCAATCCCATAATGAAACAGGCTCAAAAGAAACCTTTTAAGCCAATCCCATGATAAAACATGCATAAAAGGTTTTTTTTAAGCTTTTCCGATGATGAGAATGGAAAACCTCCGCCATGTATTTATCATAAATGGTTGTGTAGTAATGAAAAAGAAGGTGTAATTTTTTTTGATTGATAGATATATCCAGCTTGTTGGTATGAGAGCTGATTATTCTTTTTAACGAATGAGTGTGCTTTTGTGTAAATAATTTTTACAGTAGATAAAACTGTCATATTGTTACATAGGCTCTTCCTAAATGATTCAGATTACATTTTTAAATGGCATAAAGAATTAATCATTAAATGAGGTAGATGCATCTTGCTAATCAACTTACACTCTTCATCAAACAAAAAACTTTATACAAGCTTTTATTAAAGAAGCTAACTTCTTAGGAGTTATTCCCTTATTTTTGCAACCCGAAATAAAACGGAGGGTGTAGCTCAGTAGGTTAGAGCGACAGTTTGTGGCACTGTAGGTCGTGGGTTCGAGACCCATCATTCTCCCTCAATCCATTCAGCCTTGACATAAAAGTCAAGGCTTTATTTTTAATACCAACGCCGTGCATAATTTAATTTACCTTATTCCAATTATTTCTGCCTTTATTGGATGGTTTATCAGTAATACTATCATTTATATCCTATTTCAACCTGTTAAACCAACATTATTTCTAGGGATTAAATTACAAGGTATCTTTCCTAAAAATCAACAATTCATAGCTAAGCATATCGGTGCTTTGGTAAGCAAAGAAATATTTTCATTGGATGAATTAAATTCTAAGATAACCTCCCCCTCAAGCATTGAAAAGGTAATTCCTTTTATAGATGAAAAAGTTGATTATTTCCTTAGGGTGAAACTAGCCGAGAAGATGCCCATGATAAGTATGTTTATCGGCGAGGCAACAATGGCAGAGCTGAAATCTGTTTTTATGGAAGAGTTGCAAGAGCTATTTCCAGAACTGATGAAGCATTACACAAGTGGTTTATTTGCAGATATACAATTAGAAAGTTTAATAGAAAGCAAAATACTCAATATCCAATCTTCTCAAGTAGAAAATATATTTAAACTATTATTCGCAGATAAACTAAAGGCTTTTGTACTTATGAGTGCAGCTTTTGGTTTTATTGTCGGGCTTTTGCAATTACTTGTAGTGCTACTTTCTCGTTAGTTCGTTATCAATTAATTTATTTTGATTTTATCAAAGCTAGAAAAGGCTTAAAATAAAAAAGGGTCACTCTGTAGAAACAGAC
>JANYEU010000255.1 GCA_025362915.1 Chitinophagaceae bacterium
CCACTTTTCAACTGCTCCAAGGCATGCGTTTTTACCGCCTCATAATCAAACCTAAACGATGTGTCTTTTTTCTCTCTCATAATTTATCCTGTTAAAGGTCTAATTTTATTTTGACCTTGACACAGTTTAAATTACACCCTCTAATTTAGCGAAGAAATCTCTCACTTTTTCGAAGAAATCATGTAATTTTTCGAAGAAATCGGCAGGTTTTACGTTTAAATTGGCTACTTTTTGACCAATCCTTAAAATTGCACATGTCCCCTGATGCCAAACACGTGAATTGGACCGCTTCTGTCTTTGTTATAACCAGGATTTGTTACAAATTGATAGTCGGTGGTAAGCCAAAGGGCTTTTGTCAGCTTTAAATTATAATAGGCTTCCACAATTTTTTCTGTTCCATAATTTAAAGTGCCGTCTCCAACGATGAAACCATAACCGCCTGCCTTCAAAAAAGCCTGATGATTGTTGGATATGCCGTTTATCACACCGGCAATGCCACAAACATCATCTGGCCTACGCCATTTTGTTCCTTTCACAGATAACCCTGCGCTTACTGTTTGGTCTATTTCGGTAAAAGCCCATGTGGCGTGCGTTCCATCGTTCCATCCGGCACGGAAAAAGACGCCTATTT
Organism: Chitinophagaceae bacterium; assembly: GCA_025362915.1. Taxonomy (GTDB): domain Bacteria; phylum Bacteroidota; class Bacteroidia; order Chitinophagales; family Chitinophagaceae; genus Parasediminibacterium. Next base: position 632 of record JANYEU010000255.1, read on the forward strand.
CATCAGTAAGATCTTGATTGCCGCTAATGCCCAATCCAAATTTGTGTCCATCAAAAGTATTGCCTTCTTCTGTTCCATCAATCACATGAAGAATGTGGGTATCAATGGTTTGAATGGCTTTTATACCATCAGCATAGGAAGGGGCGCGCGATGCGATGTGGAAAGCGAGAAACCTGATGGCACCGGGGTGTTTATTTGTAGCCCAACTCTTCTCTAACTCGAAGGTTTCTGAATAAGCTTTCATAAATTTGTATTCCAATCCTGATTGATTGGCCATTTTGGGTACTGCCACGCTGGATAATCGTATGGTCCACGTAGGTTTTATCAATTCAGCAACCAATCCAAAAGTATATCCCTTGGTATTTGCAGGATAATCCCATGCTCCGTTTGACATTAGCGACCAATTTAAAAACTGGCTGCGCGGATCGTGGCTATACCTGTTCTTATCGTAAAAATCGCTGATGGCAAACTTTCCTACAGAGATGGTTAAACGGCTGGCAGGCACCTTATCCCTCACTTGGTTTACATCATCGTCAATATCTACGTAAGTTGTTTTTCCTATCGGGAATGTTTGTTGCAGGTATGCCCGTGCAATAGATACTTTTGGTTGGGGATCGCCTATCCGATAGGTTTCTCCGTTTAATGCACCGGCAACTCCGAGCGAATAACTGAGTCCTGCACCTCCGGATAGCTCTGGATTGAAGTAAAAAGCGGCGCCTTTCCATAATATCTTGCCAAAAAACAAGGTGGCTGTTACGCTACTGGAACCAACCTCTGCCGAATCGGCCAAACTGTTCCTTCCACTGTAAGAAGTACTGAAACCCGAATGGCTTTGCGAGATGACTGTCATCTGAAAATGTTCGGAAAGGGTATCATTTGCCCTTTTAAAAATGATTTGGGCATTACTTCTATTTAGTACGAAGAAGAAAAGGATGTATACGAGTATTTTTCTTGCCATTTTAATCTGAATTAAGTTGATATGCCATAGGATCAAACTGTGCTTCAATCCTTTTTAGAATAGCAAAAGTAATAATTTAGATTAATCTAAAAAATAATTTTAAATAAATCAATTCTCTTTTGATTGAGATTTGCTTTTTATGTTTTAAAGTCTTAAGAATATTATTTAACTGATTGAGAAGAAACTTAATGACTATTCTTTTCAATCAATTTATTAATTTCTTCGGTCAACTTTGGTACTACTACAAAGGCATCTCCCACAATACCGTAGTCGGCACTCTTAAAAAAAGGGGCTTCGGGATCTGTATTGATTACAACGATAACCTTACTACGGTTTACCCCTGCCAAATGCTGAATGGCGCCCGAAATTCCGATGGCAATATATAAGTTAGGAGCAATTTGATAACCCGTTTGCCCTACATGTTCATGGTGCGGCCGCCAATTGGCATCGGCAACCGGGCGGCTACACGCCAAAGCCGCATGAAGCGACTGGGCAAGGGCTTCTATCATACCCCAATTTTCAGGACCACGCAAACCCCGTCCGCCACTCACCACAATATCAGCCTCCGTAAGCGGAATTTCGCCCACAATCTTGTTTATATTGGTAACCTTTACCTTGCTTTCTGGAATATTTATGTTTAAAACAGACACTTCTGCATTGCCTTCAGCCACAGTTACTGGAAAACTATTGGGATTGAGTGAAATTACCTTAATAGGTGTATTGATACTGATATTGGCATAAGCCTTACCACTAAAAACAGTTTTCTTTACCACAAAGCCAGACGAAACATCGGGCAATGCACAGGCGCCAGCCACTAAACCAGCCTTCAATTTGGCAGCAACCCTTGCCGCTATTGCCTTGCCGGTTTGGTTTTGGCTAAAAACAACCACCGTTGCGCCTGTTTTACCAGCAGCTTCGGCAATAAGGGATGCATAAACCTGTGTATCTAAGTGGTTTAGGGAAATATCTGTTATGGTATGCACCTTGCTGATACCATATTTGCCTAGCGTAACCACATTATCTGTTACATTACCCAACACCAACGCCTCGGCGGTTGTATCCAGCAAAGCTGCTACTTTATTTCCATAGCTAAGTGCCTCGAAAGAAGCCTTTTTGATGATACCGTCTGCCTGATCTGCAAAAATTAAAACTGACATAAACTTTAAATATTAAGTTGTAAGTATTAAGTGATAAGTAAGTGGTACGTTATAAGTAATACGTTATACGTTTTTAATCTTGTTCAATACGTATTACGTAAAACAAACGACGTATAACTCTTAAAATGCTTTTACTTCTTCATGTAGTAGCCTTGCCAGCTCGGCAACATTATCTGCGGCTATTAATTTTACGCTTGTTTTGGCGGGTTTCACTTCGTAATTAACCACGCTTGTAAAGGTTTCTATTGCCGCAGGCTCCAAAACCTTCAAAGGTTTGGTACGGGCAGCCATAATTCCTCTCATATTGGGAATACGTTGCTCGGCCATACCTTTTGCACAACTCAATACTAAAGGAAGAGATACTTCTGCGGTTTCTTCGCCGCCCTCAATATCGCGGGTTACGATAGCATTACTACCTTCAATTACCAATTTAGTAGCGAGGGAAATAAAAGGCATATCAAGCAACTCGGCAATTGTTCCACCTATGGAAGAAGTGTTATAGTCGATGCTTTCTTTACCGGTAAGTATCAAATCGTAGTTGTTTTGTTTGGCCACTTCTGCTATTTGCGCAGCTATATAATAACTATCATTGTTTTGAACATTAATGCGGATGGCCTCATCGCCACCAATTGCAAGGGCTTTACGGATGATGGCATCACAATCTGCATTACCCACAGTAATTAGATGTATTGTAGTGGATACATCCTTTTCTTTCAACTCAATAGCCCGCACCAAAGCATACCATTCATCATAAGGATTGATAATCCATTGCACACCGGCATCCTCAAACAGGGTATTATTATCCTTAAAGGCAATCTTGGAGGTAGTATCTGGAGATTTACTTAGGCAAACTAAAATTTTCATCGTTATATATTTAAGACCAAACGGAAACAAGCAAATTCTTAGGGTAAATATACGGCAACATCCATTACAAAGATTAGAAAGATTAAAACCTCTATGAGTTTTGAGCCCTATAAAGATTAGTTCCATTTACCAGTATGGTAATTGCATTTTATCACTTGTAAAATATCCATTATAAATTACTAACTTTGCGCTCCTTTTTTAGGTAACAGATTGCTTTCAGTTTAAGTAATCCGAAATAATAATTTCATCCTTTTTGTTCCTCTATAATGAATAAGCAAGAACAGGTTTTACAAGACGTAGTAATAAAATTTGCAGGCGATAGTGGTGATGGCATGCAACTTACCGGACAACAGTTTACCAATAATACTGCTTTGTTGGGTATAGATCTGGCAACATTCCCAGATTTCCCTGCCGAGATCCGTGCCCCAATAGGTACTGTGCCCGGTGTGAGTGGGTTTCAGGTTCACTTCTCTTCCAACAAGGTTTATACCCCAGGAGATTCTTGTGATGTATTGGTGGCAATGAACGCCGCTGCCCTAAAGGTGAACCTAAAGGGACTGAAGAAAGCTGGAAAGATTATAGCAAACATAGAAGGTTTTGATAGTAAGAACCTTCGTTTGGCAAACTATCCAGATGGGGTAAATCCGCTGGATGATGGCAGCTTGGAAGGATACGAATTGATAAAGGTTGATGTAACAAAACTTACCCGTGAGGCTGTAAAGGAGTTTACAGAGCTGGGTAACAAGGAAAGGGATAGGGCAAAGAACATGTTTGTGCTAGGGTTTATCTACTGGATGTACAACCGTGATTTGGCTAGTACCATAGATTTCTTGGAAGAGAAATTTGGCAAGAAAGAAAGTATCCTTCAAAGTAATATCAGGGTTTTACAGGCAGGATATAATTATGGTGATACCACCGAAACTTTCACTACACGATATACGGTAGAAAAAGCCAAGATGGCTCCGGGTCTTTACAGAAGCATCATGGGAAATCAGGCATTGGCTTATGGGTTGATTGCTGCCGGGGAAAAGAGTGGGTTGCCTATCTTCTTAGGAACGTATCCTATAACGCCCGCTTCCGATATCTTGCATGAGCTTAGCAAATACAAATCATTCGGCATCCGTACATTTCAGGCCGAAGATGAGATAGCCGCCATTACTTCTGTAATTGGTGCAAGCTATGGTGGTAGCCTTGGTATCACTACTACAAGTGGTCCGGGTATGGCTTTGAAAGCAGAGGCTATGGGCTTGGCTGTGATGTTGGAAATTCCGTTGGTTATTGTAAACATACAACGTGGTGGTCCTTCTACCGGGTTGCCTACCAAGACAGAACAAAGCGATTTGATGCAAGCTTATTATGGTAGGAATGGGGAGTGTCCGATGCCGGTAATTGCTTCCGCAACGCCAAGTGATTGTTTTGATGTGGCTTTTGAAGCAGTGCGTATCGCTGTGCAACACATGACACCCATCATCCTTTTAAGCGATGGTTATATAGCAAATGGTGCAGAGCCTTGGAAGTTTCCTACAAGTGCGGAATTGCCAACCATAGAAGTGAAGTTTAAAGAAACGCCTGTTAAAGGCGAAGAGAAATTTATGCCTTACCGTAGGGATGAAAAACTCGTTAGGCCATGGGCTATCCCAGGAACCAAAGGATTGGAACATAGGGTTGGTGGATTGGAAAAGCAAGATATTACGGGTAATATCAGTTACGATTCTGACAATCACCAACACATGGTGAAGACCAGACAAGCCAAGGTGGATATGATAGCACATTATATTCCTTTGCAAACAATAGACAGTGGTCCCGAAAAAGGAAAGGTATTGGTGATTGGCTGGGGTAGTACTTATGGCACCATCAAAAGTGCTGTGCTGGATTTACAGGCACAGGGCCATGCGGTAAGCCATGTGCACATCCGTTATATCCGTCCTTTCCCTAGAAACTTGGGAGACATCATCAAGAACTTCGATAAGGTCTTGATTCCAGAAATAAACAACGGACAATTGGTAAAGATTATCAGGGATGTTTATTTTGTTGATGCACAACCGTACAACAAGATTATGGGTATTCCTATCACCAAACATGAATTGGTAGAAGCAATAGAGAAGATGTTATAAATTGAATGGCAATAAAGTAAAAGCGGCAAATCCTTCATTAGGGTTGCCGCTTTTTTTGGTTGTATAAACCAAGCATATATTACCCTAGGCTAAATGAAAATTATTTATAATAAATCCAAACAATACAGTTATCCGTAAGTAAAAGAAAAATAAATTTATGAAAAAGATTATTGTATTAATGATGAGTGCTTTTGTTTTGAACGCTTCAATGGCGCAAGACAAAATGGAAAAAACAGTAGAAGTAGGTGGCTCAGCCATGTATCCATCTAAAAACATTATTGAGAATGCTGTAAACAGTAAAGACCATACCACACTGGTAGCTGCGGTAAAGGCGGCTGGTTTGGTGAGTACATTACAAGGGGCTGGTCCTTTTACGGTGTTTGCGCCTACTAATGAAGCATTCGACAAACTTCCAAAAGGAACTGTAGGCACATTGGTTAAACCAGAAAACAAGGCTACACTCACTAAAATTCTTACTTACCATGTTGTTGCTGGAAAGTACAATGCAAAGGATTTAATGAAGATGGTGAAGGAAGGTAATGGCAAGGCTACCCTAAAAACAGTAGAAGGTGGCACACTTACTATCTCTGTAAAGCACAAAAAAGTGATTGTTACAGACGAAAAGGGTGGCATGAGCATGGTTACCATTGCAGATGTGAACCAAAGCAATGGCATTATACACGTGGTGGATACTGTATTGATGCCTATGTAATTGCTCATTACAGATTTTATTTTTGTTAGGGGTTGTTTGCATATAGGCTCTGTGAGATTATTCTTGCAGGGCTTTTTTATTGATAGGATGTTAGTTTATTTGCGATGACAAATAACTTAAAAATGGTCAACAATCTAATGACTATCCGCTATTTGGAAGTAACTGTTTGAATTGGTGAACGTCTTTGTGAAGTACGAAACAATCTTATTTTGTTATCAAGATTGCTTCGTGCCTCGCAAAGGACGGCGAGATTATGGAGAATGTTAAAACGATTCCAAATAGCAGATAGTCATGACAATCTTCACACGGCTATTGACGATTATCCTTCTTGAACTATTAGATATGCAAAAACCATTGGCAAAGTTCTTGTTTTGATGATGGTTTTTTGTAAAATCAATATCAGATACCAATCTCCTTATGAAGAATAGTAGTGCTTCCGCCTCGTCTTTCTGTGCTTCCAACTCGATGATGTATGACATCGGGTCACATTGTTGAAGCTCCGCCTAAAATACCAATCTTCCGCCTAAACATTGTATAATATCGGGTCGCATTGATGAGGTTTATTTCGACTTGTCTGGAGTTTATGCCGCATCTTTTATCGAAATAATAGAGCTGAGATGGAAAAATATCATTTATTGGTGATTAAGGAAAACACAACAGCCCCGAAAGTTTAAAACCATCGGGGCTGTTTGTAAGTGTATCAGTGTATCTAAGACTAATGGATTGCTTCTTACTTATTAGATGGGTTATAACCCATCTCTACTCGATTATCTTTTCTATCCTTGCCATTTTGCCATCGGTGTTTATGCCTTCAAGAACAAAGCGTAACCGTTTAGTGATATCATTGTTGAAGAACTCTATCTGAACGGTTTTTGTTTTGCCGTTAGTTAGCACATAAGGATTCCAATAAAGGGTGCTTCTGGTATCCTCGGCATTAATATTTGGATTTGTTTCATAATTAGGATTGTAAAATTCCTTGTACTGGGTATAGCCTGCCAATGATTGGAAGTTTAAACCCACGCCCGGAGTAGGTTTTACATCACCACCTTTTCTGGTATAAACGCAAATAGCACCACCCGCGCCACCACTGGAGGGTCCGAAGAAGGGGGGAGGGAAAACCTTTACATAAGCCACATCGTTCATAGAAATAGTTTTAAGTTGATCTTCTTCCACTGTTACCTCATCGAGATATAATTCTGGTCTGCTTCCTCTCCAGCTTAGGGATACATCTACCCCATTATTTACAATCTGCAAACCGGCAACACGCCCTTGTAAGTAAGAAAATACATCTTGTGCTGCTGCTGCAAATGGATCTGTAGTAAGATCAAACTGACGGCTATCACCACCAGAGAACAAGCCACTTGTATATTTTTCGTCCAGCACGTCCTCGGATCTTTTTGCCCTGGTCTTTACAATTACATCTTCCATCTGGTGTTCTGCCATACGTCTGTCCACCTTTGCTTTCTCGCTATATAACATCCTACTTCTCTCTAAAAGCAAGGTGTCTTTTACATCATAATTCCATAAAAGAGGAGAGGCCGTAATGGTGCTATATGTTTTGGAAGGTGCATTGATAAGTCCAGTATTAAAACGAATTTCTACCCTATCGGTTAGGCTTCTATTGCCTGCCAATTGGTAATAAACGTAGGATGTGTCATAGAACATTACGCCTCTCTGTTTAAAATTACCTGTTCTATCAACGGGTAATAAGAAACTTTGCTTGCTACTATCCTTGCCCCTCAATATGCAAAAGATACTTTGGTTTTGCATGGAGCTTTTGTTCAGGTTACCAAATATGGTACCTTTTAGCAGCATATATTCTGTTTCTTTTGGGTTGATGATTGTGGGCAATTTACCATCTACCACCGCTTTCCAGTTGAACTTTCTCCAACCGTGTGTAAGCATCACCAAATCCAAGTGTCTGAAAACAGAATCTTCCTTACTGGCAAAATAGTAGGCGGCATTGTTTACTGTTCCTTTTATATCGCCACTCAATAATAAATCGGAAACAATATTATAACCTGCATCCGTTAATAGATTTGCATCAGTAACTGCAACAGACATATTGGATAATAGGGAGTCGTCCACTTCTATTTCTATGGTGTTCATCGCCCTTTTATCCAATCCTTTTTTGGTAACCCGTACTTGCGGCGTAAACAAAAACTTGTAATTGTTTACAAAAACAACCCGTTCAGCAATGGGTGTATAATTAGCGTCGAATAGTGTTATCTGAAGTACGCCAGAGGGCAGCTCTGTTGTAGGTATCTCCCCTATTGCTGCGGTACGTTTGCTCAGGTTTATTTTGGATTTATATACTTCATGTTGGTGCATGGTTGCAATAACGTACATGGCACTCATGTTTTCGCCAGCTTCCTTACTTCTATTTACATAGAAAAGCGTCTTGCTTCTTGTAGGTTCTGCCTGTAAGGACGCACCAGATTGCAACCCGATGGGTAAGTTGCTGTTATGTGTGGCACCATAATCATCAACCCAAGTAACTGAAATTGGTTGCAAACTATCAGGCTGCACATTGAAACTACCCATGCCATCATGTTCCGTGGCAAATGAATCTATAAATTCCCCTTTACTATTTTTCAATGCACCAACAGCACCAACTGGCAACCCAAATTCATTATTGATAAGGAATGCGACTCTATTGGTAACCCCATTTAGGATATTGCCACCTTCTGGAAAAAACTGTATGGGAGGGGTGTGTTTTTTGGGAGGGGTGGCAACTACGGCTTCTCCTTTTTCTACTTTAGTTGCTTTCTTGGGTTGATCCACCTTGCCAATAGTCTTTTCGCCCGGCACCTGATCTACCTTTATGTCTTTATTGAAAATAAAGGCAGTATCAAAATTCAGCATCCATTGTGTGTAGGCTTTTACGTGTACAAACCTTCCTTTATAATCGGCAGGAATGGCAAACTGTCCCCTTGCACTTGAGGCAAATATGGGTGTCATGGTATGTTTTAATAATATTCCCTTATCATCAAACCAATCAACATAAAAGTTCTTGCTACAATCGGAAAGGTCGAGCCCAGTTATGATATACGCTTTATACCAAACGGTTTCCCCTTTGTAATAAATACCTTTATCGAAATGAAGGTGCGCTTTTTCTTGCGGATAATCATCGGCGTATTTTGCCAAGGTAGAATCAATTTTTTGGGCAGATAATCGATAGCAAAATAAAAAAAGGAGCGCAATTAGCAGCATAAACTTATTATTCATATTTGAAGTTTGTAAATTTTATTAATTAGCAATCCAATGAAAGGTTAAAAAAGTTTTGCAAAGTAAGTGGGTGTGTCGTAATCACTCATAAAATACATCATTCAATCGCTGAATATCCTTTTTACAAGGTGAATTTATTACTCGTCCCTTTTGCGGATACTTTCCTTGATTTTCAGATACCTGTATTCCTTAAAATGTTGCTCTATATAATAGCCCAACTCCAAATCGTTGAATTGTTGTAGTAACTCATAATCGGGTTTGCACTTACGCATAAAGGTATCAATCTCTGGGCTTTGCAGCTTGGTAATCTTTCGTACCAATAGCTTGGAAAACCTGTAATTAATATATCTGTCCTGCTCTTGCTGCACCAATCTGTTTTGAAGGAATTGCAAATTTCTGTTTCGTCGGAATCGGAACATATTTATCAGTTCATCCAAATCCAATCCAACTGTAGTTCCTCCGGGGCTGTAGGTATTATCTGTACTCAGCTTTATGCCTGGCTTTTTAAAGTCGAAATACTTTTGGTAATCCTTTCTATTTTGTATTGAATCCAGCCTATAGTCTTTTGTTCTAACAGTTACCGGGGGAAGTTCTACCGCTTTTAGATGTATGCTGATATCAAAATTGCTTGGGTCGCCGATGGTATCAACTGCGTATTTCATTGTGTTTTTATTGAGCAATGAAAACCAGATAGAATCCTTAACACGCACTGTGAGGCTATACCTACCAGAAGAATCTGTAACAGTTCCCCTTCCCGAAGTACTTCTCACCGTTACTGCCTCAATTGGATTTCTGGCAGAGATATCATAAACGGTTCCGCTGATAGTGATGAATTGAGATTTTGCAGGAAAATAAAGCATTCCCAAAAACAGTATGCAAACAATATATCTGTACTTTTTTATCAAAATAAATCCTTTAGATAGCGTAATATTAAGACTGCAAAACCTTAGAAAGTATCAAGTAAATATTATTAACTGTTTTTTGGGGAAAAAGAGGAAATCAATCAGGATATTTTACCACAAAGTACACAATGGTTTTTACAAGGAAGCACTATGATTACCCAGGAAATATAACCATAATTGATTCGTTGTACAACAACTTTGTGGACTTGAGTTTCTTTTCTTAGTATTCCTTGTGGTAAAACATCCTACGTAATAACAAGAGGGGTTTATTACATCAAAACTTGGTTTCCAGTATGTGTGGCAGCATTTTTAGCCATGTTCCCCAATCATGTTTTATGTCATTGCCCCAAACACTCAAGTCGTGCCAAATACCTTTTTCCCATAATGTATGCGCAAACCTTCTGTTGGCATCAGGGTCTTCGTAAACCCCACTTCCTGTGTAGATATGTATGTGGTGACTTGCCTTTATTTTAGATAGATACCAATCGTCCGTTAGGTTGGGTATATAGTGATAAGGGCTATTTAGATACACTTGCTCATCCCAATAGCCATTGGTATATTCTGTCAAATCGTATATGCCGCTCATACTTACAACCCCATTGATAATGTCTGGGCGTTTTAAAAACAGGTTCATTGCGTGTAATGATCCGAAAGAAGCACCACAAGTATATACAAATGTATCGTGCCCAGATTCGTTGCGTATATATGGAATCACTTCATTGTAAACGTAATGGTTAAATTGGTTTTGCCTAATGGCTTTGTGTGCAGGTAGCATGCTTTTATTCATCCAGCTTTCATTGTTGATGCTGTTAATACTATATACTTTTACTTTTCCCGCCTCTATCAATGGGGCGATTGCTTTTATCAGTCCAAAACGCTCATATTCCAGATAATCTGCCGCAGCAGTGGGCAGTAGCAATAGGCAAAAACCTAAATGGCCGTAGGTGGCAATAGGCATTGTTCGGTGGAGGGAATGGCTATACCATGACGTATCGTTTTTTTTCATTTTGCAGCAAAAGTTAGATAGTGAATAAAGGTAATGGTTTAAATTTAAAAGAAGTGAAACAGATTTCAATCTCCAAATGCTGCCGTCTGGTCATACTTGTGTGTGACAGGCTAGACGGCGACTTTCTAGACATATTTGTGTGTGTGGCAGGCTGGAAAGTGTTAGGCATTACTAGTTTTTCTTGGCGAGAATTTCTAGATTGATAGAAACATTATCAGACATAACCATACTGCCTCCACCTACTTTAAAGTCTCTTCTATTAATGCCGAATGAACCCTTAAAAAGTAAATCATTACCGTGAGGCGATACCGTAAAAGGGAAAGTAACTTCTTTGGAAATGCCATTGATGGTCAATGTACCTGTTAATACCATTGCTCCTCCATTGGCAGCAGCAGCTACTTTGGTTGATGCAAAATGTAATGTTGTGTATTTTGCTACATTAAAATATTCTTCTTTTTTCAAATGATTATCCCTTGCCGAGATGCCTGTATTGATGGTATTGGCATCTACACTCACCTTAAAGTTTGTTGCATCGGGATTATTGGCAGCGTACTTTATTTCGCCTTTCAAGCCAGTAAAATTTCCTGTTACATTCAGTCCAAAATTCTTGATTGTAAACTTTACCGATGAGCCAGCATCTGTTGATGTATAGGTTTGTGAAAAGCCAGCCATTGACAAACAAAGACTGAAAAAAAAACCGAGAAACTTGCCCATAATATTTTGAATTAAGATTGAAAACTGAAACCCCGCGCTATATTATTATTATACCGAAACCATGTTACTCTTTTAACGCTAAACAATGTTTGGCGCAAGTTTGTTGCATAGTACTCTGTAAAGAGTTAGCATCATCATAAATCTTTTTTGTAAACCGAAATAAACAAGGAATCCTTACACTAAAGTTAATTTGAATGAATTAAGAAAAATAAAAGGTACATAAAGAACATAAAATATTAATTTAGTTGAATAAAATAAGAAAATAGATATAAATGGAAAGAAAATTGACGACAAATAGAAGTGAAGCTACATCTGGCGTATCCTTCATTTAAGTGGCTTTTAATGACAAAAGTTATTTTCATCTTTGTATTCAAATAATAACAACGGTAAATATTAGTCTAATGAAAATGGAAAACTTAATGAGCCTCAAAGTAATGATAGTAGATGACGACCCAGTGTTTATAATGATAAACAAACTGCGGGTAAAGACAAGTAGCATTGCTGAAAACCCGCTTACTTACAGTAACGGTAAAGCGGCTTTTGAAGCCTTATTGAATGATAAAGAAACAGAGGACTCTTACCTTGTTTTTCTGGATATTAATATGCCGATAATGGATGGTTGGGATTTATTGAATGCCATACAAAACACGCCGCTTGCAAACAAGGTTTATGTGGTAATGGTTACTTCGTCTGTTGATGGCAGCGAAAAAGAAAGAGCAAAAGCATACCCGCAGGTTATTGGTTTTTACGAAAAAGCAATAGATATAAATACTTGCAAAGAGATAAAGGCAAACCCTGCCATATCGCATTTTTATGCTTAAATTTTTTGCAATAACGCGGTAGCATAAGCTATTAATCCTTCTTCCCGTCCTACATAACCCATATTCTCGGTTGTAGTTGCCTTAATAGAAATATCCTTCAATGTAATATTTAAAATACTGGCAATTGCCTCTTGCATCGCAGGGATATATGGTTTTATCTTAGGTGCCTGTAAACACAAGGTCGTATCTATATTAATTATTTCGTAGCCTTCTTCAGTAATCAATTCAAACGTCCTTTTCAATAATATTTTACTGTCTATATTTTTAAACTCATTTGAAGTATCAGGAAAGTGTACACCAATGTCGCCAAGGCAAAGTGCGCCAAGCAATGAATCACAAATGGCATGTAACAATACATCTGCATCACTATGACCCAATGCACCTTTTGTGTGTGGAATTTTAATGCCGCCTATCCACAAATCCCTTCCTTCAACCATTTGGTGAAAATCTACGCCCGAACCTATTCTCATATCATCATTAATTAAAAAAGAGAAATCGCATTTTTACTGAGGTTTCTCTTCTGCACAAAATATTATTGTTTATTTTAAACAATTAGTTAGGATCAGTAGCTGGAGATGCTGCATTATCGGAACCGCCACCATTCAAATCGAATGTAACACCAAACCTAAGTGTATTTGATAAAGGATTTTGATCAATACCCTTGCCTGAAGGCACCAGATAAGACAAATCAATGTTGATGATATTATATTTCAACCCTGCACCAAAGGTTAGGTACTTAAGGTTTCCTTGACTTGCATCCTCATAATGATAACCTGTTCTTAAAAAGAACTGATCGGCATAACAATACTCTATCCCTGCAGAAGCCTGCAACAATTGAAGTTGGCTACCACCACTAAACGATTTAAAATAACTGCTTACCACACTTTGCGTTTTGTAGGCAAGTTCTGCCGCAGAATCCTCTTTAGTAACAACATTTGCATTAATTGGTATTGGTGGCGCCGGAACTAATAATTTATTTACATCCAATGAAAAGGAGATACGGCTACTTTCATTAGGAACTGTAGTATAGGAAACTCCAACTCCCAAATTTGCTGGAATGTAATCTTTATTTAGTGCATCATCTGTATAGCCTAATTTGCCGCCCAAATTAGATAATGAAACTCCCCAACTTAGTCCTTCCCCATTTTCGCCAGGTGCATTTCTAAATAAGGAAATATCGCCTGCTACCGAAGTTCCAGTTTTATAAACAGTAGTACCTACCGTATTAGCCAACTTACTGGCTATATAACGAAGACTTACGCCCAAGCCCAACCGATTGCCAAGCTTACGGGTATATCCAAAATCAAAAGCATATTCCTTTGGTGAAAACTTCTGTAATTCTTGCCCAGATTCATCAGTAAACTGAATTTCACCTAAACTAAAATAACGGATAGAGCCAGCAATTGAATTTAACCCATCAATTTTATGATAGCCTGATGCGCAAAGCAAATAAACATCATTCAACCCTAAAGCATTTAACCAAGGCGTGTAAGTGGCACCAATGGCATTGTCACTTTTTGTGAAGGGTATTTTAGCCAAATTCCAAAAGTTAGAATTCGCATCAGGTGCGGTAGCTACACCCACATCTCCCATACCACCAGCCCTTGCATCGGGAGAAATACGTAGAAAAGGTACTGAGGTAGTAACAATATTAATTGGATTACTTTGCGCATTTGCACTACCTACAATTCCTCCTACCAATAACAATAGTACAAAACGCTTAACTGATGATTTTTTCATCTAAATGTTTAAATTTAAAGTTTGCAAAATAAAGTAAAGAAAACTACAAATTAGTAAAAAACGATTTCAATAATGTAGTTAAGCGTAGAAGTGTACCTATAATCTGTATGTTGTAAGAAGAATTTATAAAGTGATTTCTTTTTTTCACTTGCTGCAATGATACAGCAATTGTTTTTATTTTTTTTAATCTTGAATGAAATCTTTTAATAATAGATTTTATTTTAACCAGTTTTTATAATTTCAACTTACTGGGAACAATTCTAAAAACACAAATGCCAATCTACTAATCTCTAATAGATATGGCATTTGTGTTTTTAGCTGCTTTCTACTCTTATTATTTACCTATAACCAGCACCTGAAACGTACCAGGAATAGCTCTTGGTCTTTTACCGGCGTTTGTAGCTTCCAAATCTGCTGTTGGCGTATATAGTAAATGTGTCTTTTCATCCAAGGCAATTGTTCTTGCACCTTTCTTTGTTGCAACAGTTTCTGTTACCACAAATTTGTTGGCATTCTCTTCATGAATAACTGTTATTGTTCCATCTTCTCCATTGGTAGTATAAATATTTTTAGTGATTTCGTCAAATGCATTGCCATCGCAACCACCGCCAATTGGCAGGTTTGCTACAATTGCGCCAGTTTCCGCATTGAGCACAATCAACATTTTATTATCGCCGCAGGCAGCAAACAATCTTTTAGTTTTGGCATCAATTGCCAAACCTGTTGGTGCTTCTCCTGGAGCAATAGACCAATGTGCCAAAACGGTGTATGTTTTAGAATCGATAGCTACCACTTCGTTTTTATCTTCTATATTTACAAATATTTTTCCTGCTCCATTGCTAACGGCAGTTTCTGGCGCACCACCCACAGCTACGGTAGCAACCACTTTATCTGTTTCTGGATCAATGAAAGACAAATCCTTACTCTTACCATTGCATACAACCACTTTTTTAATGGATGCGTCATAAAAAATGGCATCTGGTTTTTCGCCAGTAGCAACGGTTGCTGTTACTTCCAATGTCTTTAAATTGAAAGCATACGAGTTGTTTGTTCTCCCGTTAGACGTATATCCCTTGTTCAATGCCGGCACAAACGCAATACCATGTACGCCCGCCGTGTTTGGAATAACGCCGATAGAGTCTCCTGTTACCTTGTCAACAACATTTACCAGTGTGCCGTGCGAAAGAAAAAGTCTGTTGCTGTTTGGCTGAACAGCAAGGTAATCCCAACCACCTGAACCACCAATTTTTAATGTTTTAATTACTTTAAGCGAACTTTGAGCTGTGGCAGCAAGGGCAAATGTTGTCATTAGACCGATAGATAAAATCTTTTTCATTTTTTAGAGTTGTTTTATGAAGGCGCAAGATATAAAGGCAAAATCAATTGGTGTTAATTAAAGGTGTATATTATTAATTAATAGGTTAATTTCTCTAAGCTTTGAGTTTTGCAGAGTATGGATTAATCTATTTTTCCTCATTGCGGCGTCTTTATTGCCAGCTAGAATTGTTTTCCAGCTAGCTGGGATGTTTCTCTAGCTGGCTAGAAAGTTTCTATAGCTAGCTAAAATGATTGTCTAACAAGCTAGAATGGTTGTTTTTCTGATTATTTATACTAATAAACACGTCAAACCCTTACTATTCTGCCGTAGCCAATTTTAAAACCAAGATGGTAATAGGTATCATTGAGTTTTGCCGGTGTACATCAATCTCTTCTTTTAGGTGGCACCATGGCATCAATTGTTCTACAAAAGAT
>JANYEU010000277.1 GCA_025362915.1 Chitinophagaceae bacterium
TTCAAGAATTGAATAGCTGCGAAGGAAACTGAAACAGTACCTCCGCTCAATTGCGTATTGTTCTTGATGCTTTTAGAAGCCTGTATCACAGAATTTACCAAGCGTTCCATATAGCCACCTATCGAGCCATTCTCTTTGGCAAACTTGAATGATTGTTTTATCTGACCTATTATCTCGTAATCACCCAATATCTGTGAGTCTAATCCTGCGCCAACAGAAAATAAATGTTCTATTGCTTCTGTACCTTTCTTTATATATGCCAGTTGTTTAAAAGTCTCTATGCTACCAGTAGTTTTGGAACATAATAGGCTCACCAATGCTTTTGCGCTGCTGGCCAAGCCATAAATTTCGGTTCTGTTGCAAGTGCTTATCACCATTATTTCGGCAATGCCCGCTTGCTTCGCGTCGGCTATCAATGCACGGTATTGTTCTGTGCCAATAGCAAATTGCCCCCTGATTGATGCTTGTGTTTTCTTGTAATTGATGCCCGCCGCGTAAAATTGTAGTTCCTGCATAATCATTACCGTTTAGGTGGTATGCCTTAATTTACGCAAAAATAGCCGTTGTGGTTTCCGCAGAAATCCAACATTGGTCAATTCACTGTCATTTTTGTGTCATGTTTATTGTCATAGAATGATTCTCGTCAACTACATCGTTTTCTATTTCGTAATTCCTCCCGAACATTACATTTGCTAAATAGTTATTATACATCATTAAAACGGACAACCCACAACCCACCATTATGATTGAGAAAAGCAAGGACACAATAAAGAGAGGTATCATATTGATGAACCTTGGCTCGCCAGATACCACTTCTACCAAGGATGTGCGGAAGTATCTGGCTGAGTTTTTAATGGATGAAAAAGTAATTGATATCCCCTATTTGTGGCGGTTACTGTTGGTGCGTGGCATTATTGTACCCACACGTGCACCCAAGAGCGCTGAGGCTTACAGGACTATTTGGTGGAAAGAAGGTTCGCCGTTGGTAGAGCTAACCAAGCAATTGCAGACCGCCGTTCAGGCAAATATGGATGAACCTGTGGAGATTGCGATGCGCTATGGCAACCCTAATCCTAAGTATGCTTATGATAAACTATTGAAGGAGCATCCATCCATTGAAGAGGTGGTGTTGATGCCTTTATATCCGCATTATGCCATGAGCAGCTTTGAAACTGCGGTGGATTACATGAAAGAAATACACCAAAAGGAGGGCTATAAGTTCTCGTTGACCACCATCAAGCCTTATTACAACAAACCAGATTATATACATGCATTTGCGGAGCATATCCGTCCTTATCTGGAGAAGGATTATGACCATATCCTGTTTAGTTTTCATGGGATACCCGAAAGACATTTACTAAAAACAGACCCTACAAAGCAGCATTGTTTGCAGGTGAATGATTGTTGCAATGTAGATTCTGTGGCACACGAAACATGCTACCGCCATCAGTGTTTGACTACCATGCGTTTGGCTGCCGAGGCGTTGCAATTGCCCAAGGAAAAGTATAGTTATGCCTTCCAATCGAGGCTTGGACGAGATCCTTGGCTGAAACCATACACCGATTTTCGCCTAAAGGATATGCCGAAGGAAGGCATCAAAAAGCTATTGGTTATTTGTCCTGCATTTGTGAGTGACTGCCTGGAAACATTGGAAGAAATAGCCATCCGCGGTAAGGAAGACTTTATGGCAGCGGGGGGCGAAACTTATGAGATGATACCTTGCCTAAACACAGACCCACTTTGGGTTGCAGCCGTGAGCAAGTGGGTTAGCAGCGCGGTATAATGGTTACTTAACTACAAGATACATCAAAATTTCATAAGGAAACACTAAGGATTTCGGAACATACAAAAAGGGTTTTGCTGATTTTATCATCCAGCAAAACCCTTCTTATTTGTTTTATACCTTACTCTTTTTTATCCTTCCAAAAAACCTATACCCCATCACTTATTACACAATACTTTCCTACATACTTACCTGTAAGCTCATGGTGGGTCTTTTTATTACTTGGCCCTGCCTCCCGAAACCAGCAAGAATAGCCTGGGAAGATGACGTTTTACCAGCTTGTCCAATACCATCATCAATGGCATTACCAAGAGGGGCAATAAGATATACAGTGCAATATGCGACCCTTTTAGTTCGTAAAACCCCTTCCAACGAAACCATTGGCTTACATAGTTTATAAAGGGTGCATGAAACGCATATACAAAGAAGGAGCAGTTGCAATAACTTTTATAAAACCTGTTTTGCAGTATCAATTTTACCACATCCTGAAAACAAAACCAAATGGCATACAAACTAAATAGTTCATTCAGCTTAAAGCTAATGGTGAGTGTATATTTTAAATGACCGAAGTGTGTGGGCGTATAAAATGCCAGTGTTGTTCTAAAAAAAGAGATGGCAATATACATAACCAATGCCACATAAGGATTGAACCCTTTTATGGGCTTCAATACATCCTTGTCATATAGCCGCAGATAATATCCCAGACCATAAAAGATAAAGCACCTATCCCTCGTTTCGCCATCAAGATAGTTGGTAAACATCCATATTACAAACACTAAGGCAAAGGCGGGCAGCGGGAATTCCTGTAAAACATATCGTATGACAGGGGATAGTAGCGCCAGCATAAATATTGTTCTGAGATACCATAGCTGAAACGAAACGGGCGTTATAAATATGAAATTAATATAATCGCGCAGCTTAAAATGCCACAAACTAATGCCAATCATCCCTGTAGTATTTGTATTGTGCCAACCAAAAATGGCTGTTTCAAACATAAAGGTGATAATCAGTCCAATGATACTTACCACTATATATGGCACAATTAGCGACTTTGTTTTCTTTAAAATCAAATCCTTGTAAGGAATGATCTTGGAGTTTGCCATTAGGTAGCCTGATACAGCCATCAGCAATCCCATCCTGAACCTAAAAAGAGAATTGGAAAAAAGTAACTCGATGAAGTTTCCTAGCGAGAAGGGGATGCTTGCTCGTGTAGCTGGAGTGATGACAAATGGGGCATAATTGTAATTATGTACGAACAACAAGGCCGACATGCTAATAAAATAATATAGATTAATCTTCGACTTTAAAAATGGGCTCATCGCAGTAGATAGTATGGGGTTGTGTGCATGTATGTTGTAAAGAATCTCCAAAGTAACAGGAAATGTTTACATCAGTCTTGTAGTATTTTGTGTAAACTTAAATAAACTGGCTTGTAAGTCATTATAATTTAAACTATTATGTGTCTTACCGGCTGTTATTTCAAATTACCCATCAGTTGCATTAAGGTAAAATAGGTATGCTGTATCATCCTAAAACCAATCTTTCTCACATCGCGGTAGAGACGGATATTAATCCGTCTTATTTGCAAGGCAAATTCATTGTGCGTTTTAGACGGATTTTAATCCGTTTCTACACGTTCACAGCATTGTAATATCTACATGTAGGGAAGGGCCTATAATTCTTATCAATCAAAAAGGCTTTTGTAAAGGCATCACCCTTAAAACAGACTCATCACTAACAACTAACCACTAATAACTAACAACTATCACAGTACCGTCACGCTATATTTACCCGGCAATGTTCCTTGGTTTACGATGGTCAAGAAGCGGAAGTTGGTATAATCTGTTACGCCAAAATCACTCACGTTGATAGTGGTCTTTATGTTTGCCGGCACCGATATGGGTGTGCTGTTAATGCCGCCAATAGTATTG
>JANYEU010000278.1 GCA_025362915.1 Chitinophagaceae bacterium
CAATAGTTTATAAAACACAGCCTGCCTCCAGTAATCTCCGCCATTTGGTTCCTTATCATGCGGTGGCTTTAGCTTGGTTTTTCCTTTTTCAAAGTCGCCCGATTTATAATCTACCACCAACACTTCCTTGCCACTAAACTCCAGCTTATCCAGCTTGCCCTTTAGCGGTATTCCCTTCACCAACACATTGCGTATCATCTTTTCCACGCTCACCACGGTGGCAAAAGTGTTTATATAGGTATCATGATAGTTCGATAATACTTCATACCCATACTCCATCCTCCGTTCGTATTGTTCTTTAGTAAAGAACTCCCGATGGCGGTGCATATACCAACTAAAATCCCTGATAAATACTTCTTTCTCTGGGAATATCTCCTTGTTTTCCAACATCTTCTTGAACAACTGTTCTAAGGCAAAGTGTATGGCACTACCAAACTCTGTGGCTTCGTTTTTAGAAGAGGGTATTCGGATCAAATTGGTGTAATAAAACTTCAGCGGACAGTTCAAATAGTTGCTCAAAGCCGTCACATTCATGGCAAACTTATCTAGCAATCTAGTGACAAAGTCTGCTTCTGGCTGCCCTATCTCTGGTGCCATTATCTTCTCAAATGCCAGCATGGCAAACTCATAGGTAGTTGCCTCATTCAGTTTCACCAACTCTGCCGTTAATGGATGCACCTCCTGTATCTCGGCAATAAACATAGACGGTTCCAGCAGTTTACCATCCATCCTGAACTTACTATACGACACGCGTAAGTGCACCTCTGCCCTCGTTAATGCCACATAAAACAACCGCCTCAATTCTTCTTCATCGCTGTGCTTTGGTTGCGAAGAAAACATGGTATCGGGCAGTGTATAACCTCCCCCCCGCTTGCGTTTCTTCTCCCAACTGCTAGCATTGCATCCCACCAAGAACACATATTCAAACTCCAATCCCTTGCTCCCGTGTGCCGTAAGTAGGTTAACGCCTTTTTCATTGCCGCTCACCTCCACCACGGGCAGCACAAGGTTTTCATTGTTCATCAATTCTATCACCTTTATAAATTCTTTCAGGTTGATAAAAGGATTACGGCGTGTTTCATCCTTTATAAAGTCGAACAGGGCATTCAGTATATCCAGCAGCCATATCTTCTCCTCATGCTTCATCATGTAGGGCAGCACGCCTGCCGTCTGCACCACTTTCGCCATCAGGTGTTGCAGTGTCATGTTCGGCACATCGCTTATCAGTTGCTCTATAATGTCGCTCGCCACAATAAGGTTAGGGTGTATCGTTCCCCCAAACAAATCCTTCTTTGCTTCCTTCTTTTTCTCAATAATAATCTCCCGTAGCGATGTCTTGTTAGCCCCCCACGCCCTGCCACTCACTTCCACGGTAATCTTTGCTATGTCTATGGCGGGTATCTTCAGCCAATCAAAATGCAGTATCTCAAACAGCATTTCATCGCCACCAAACGGCGCATCATGTTCCGCTTCCAGATACCCCAACAGCAACAACAGCTTCTTGGCAAAGGGAATGGTGAGCAGGTTCTGGCTCCTTTTGCTATAAAAAGGAATCTTTTTTATCTTGAAGTACTGCGCCAGTTCCTCGCCGTACTTGTTTTCCTTGTAGATAACGCCAATCTTTCCGGGCTGCACCCCTTCCGATAACAGGTAGCCTATATGTAGCGTTACGTCTATCATTTCCTGCCGCTGCGTCTCGTATTCCAGCAGTATCGGCTCCACTTTTACCGCTTCGTATTTCTTGTTTGCCGCCAGCAAATCCTTGCTCAATCCATCTATCTGGTTCACCAATCGCTCCGTGTTCCTTCCTATCAGCGTCTTGCTGATGTCCAGTATCGGCTGCGTGCTTCGGTAGTTATTGGTCAGCACTATTGTCTTCAAATCTTCTACATATCGCTCGGCAAAGTCTAGCATATTCTCCACGTTAGCCCCCTGAAAACGATACACACTCTGGTCATCATCGCCCACCACAAACACATTCGGCCTATCCCAATGCTGCATCAGCAGTTCCACTATCTTGTTCTGCGTACCGCTCGTATCCTGAAACTCATCCACCAATATATATAGGTATTGCTCCTGATAACGCTGCAACAGTTGCGGCTGCTTCTGAAAGGCGTTTATCACCCAGTTTATCATGTCGTCAAAGTCGTATCGGTTACGCTTCTTCATCATGTTCTGGTACTTCTCAAACTCATCCACTGCCGCCCGCAGCTTCGCCATCCGCTCATGTTCCTCATCAATCTTAGCCTGTTTCAGGTCGCCAGCCTTATATTGTTTGTATGCCCGTTTGTAAATAAACTCCTCGCGCGTTTCTATCTCCTCCAAGTATTGGTCTATGCGCTCGTGTATATAAGTGGACGACCATCCTTCCCTTTTCATGGTGCTGAATAGGTTGCGCAGGTTATTTATCTCGTAATAAACATCGCCACGATACCGTTTTAGTGGGTTATCCTTTTCAAAATTATTAATAAGTTCGGTGTATAGTTCAATGCTTTCCAACTCCGAGATAGCATCCAGTGCCGTCTTCTCAAATATGCTAAGGTTGTCCTGAATAACATCATTACAGAAGGCGTGGAAGGTGTAGATGTTCACCTTATAAGCATCGGCACCTATAAACTGCAACAGCCTTTTGCGCATGGCCACCACGCCCGCATCGGTGTAGGTAAGGCACAGGATGTTTTCGGGCAATGTATCCGTATCGCTCAAAATTTTCCCTATCCGTGCGCTCAAAATCTGCGTCTTGCCTGTTCCAGGTCCGGCAATAACCATCACCGGCCCCTCTATCGTGTCCACTGCCACCCGTTGTGCATCGTTCAGTTGGTTGTAAGCTTCGTTATATTTCTCTTGTTGCTGTTCCTTCGTCATTCGGTTATATTGTATTTGTTTGCAAATCTATGTTTTAAGTCGAAAGTTAAAAGTTGAAAGTCGTTAGTAAAAAGTCAAGAGGCAAAAGTCATAGTCGATAGCCAAAGAAAAGAGGCAGTAGAGAAGTTTTATCTACTCCACTGCCTCTTTTTATTTTATATACCCACAAACTTTCGACTTTCAACTTTCGACTTTTGACTCTCCTTAAAGTACCGTCACGCTATATTTCCCCGGCAATGTTCCTTGGTTTACGATGGTCAAGAAGCGGAAGTTGGTATAATCTGTTACGCCAAAATCACTCACGTTGATAGTGGTCTTTATGTTTGCCGGCACCGATATGGGTGTGCTGTTAATGCCGCCAATAGTATTG
>JANYEU010000297.1 GCA_025362915.1 Chitinophagaceae bacterium
TTGACTATTAAATTAAAAGCATCGGGTGGGCAGGCTATTTACCTAACGCCCATTAAGAAATAACTAATTACAACAGACCTCAAACGTAGTGTTATGAATTTAACGTGTTTAGATAAAAAATATACTAAAGTGTTCAGGAGGATTTCCTTGCTGTTGGCTTTGGGTATTGGTTTTGGGGCTTCAGTTTTTAGCCAAGGGCCTACTCCTAAGATTATTACTGGAACTGTTACAGATAATAATAAGGGGGTGGCAATGGAAAGGGCAACCGTAAAAGTGAAAGGCACTACGAATGTTACCATTACTGATAAGGATGGTAAGTTTAAGTTGAAGGTTGTGCCCAATAATAAACCGATACTTTTAGAAGTTTCTTATCAAGGATTTGCAAAAAAGGAGGTAACTGTAACGGGTGATGAGCCAATTAAGATAGAACTGGCAGAGTCTGCGGCTAATATGGCGGATGTGATATTGGTAGATATTGGCTATGGAAAAGTTAAGAAAAAAGACTTAACGGGTTCTGTTGGAAGGGTAAATATGGAGGAAATAAACAAAGCTCCTGTAAAGTCTTTTGATGATGCATTGGCCGGACGGGTGGCTGGTGTGCAGGTAACTTCTCCTGATGGTGAACCAGGATCCAATGCAACCATTGTTATCAGGGGTACAGGTTCGGTCACGCAAGCGTCATCTCCGTTGTATGTAATAGATGGATTCCCTCAAGAGGATGGTACGTTCAATTCAATCAATCCGAATGACATTGAATCGATAGAAGTCTTGAAAGATGCTTCATCTACGGCCATATATGGTGCGAGGGGAGCTAATGGAGTAATAATTGTTACTACAAAAAGAGGGAAAACACCTAAGCCATTATTAACCTATACGGGTAATTATGGCATTCAAAAGCCGATTCATTTGATGGAAATGATGAAGCCTTACGAGTTTGTAAGGATGCAAAATGACATTAACCCCTACTTTACCAATGCGGTTTATTTTTCGGGAGGTAAGACATTGGATGATTACAAGACAGCCTCTTTTATTGATTGGCAGAAGATTGTGATGAACCCAAATCCCGCTTCTCAAAACCATAGCTTGTCCCTTTCTAGAAGAACGCCTAAAACTGCCTATACCCTTTCGGCTTCATATACAAACCAAATAGGATTGATAGTAAATAGTGGTTATAAGAGATACCAATCGAGGTTTACATTGGATAAGACTATAAAAGAAAAATTGAAAGTGGGGGTCAATGTAAACTTTGCCAGCTCAAAATCTTATGGTCAGCAACCCTCGCAACAGGCCGTGCCAAACGGTCAGGTTGTCTCCAACAGTTATTGGAACTATATGTACAATGTTTGGACATTCAGACCAGTATTTTCAGGAAACAGTGCCGATTTGAATAATTTTATCAATAACCAATTGGTTGATGTGGAAGATGGGGTTTCTATTTCGTCGGTAAATCCATATATCACAGCCATGCATGAATTAAATAATAGGTATAACATCACCACAGCGGGCAATGCTTATCTGCAATATAACCTGACAAAAGAATTGACATTCAGGGCAACCTTTGGTATTACTGATATACATAACAAGAACCAACAATTGCATGATTCAATGACCAATAGTGGTAGTCAGTTGACCTCTTATGGTAGAACGAACGGTATAAACGGAAGTTCCTCTACTTCGGATAATGTTAGTTTATTAAATGAGAATACGTTCACTTATAATAAGAGGTTTAATAAAGACAATGTCTTAAATGCAGTTGTTGGTTTTACCGTTCAGGAAAACAGATTTACAGGAAGCACTTTTACTTCAACCAAAATACCCGCATCCGCAGGAACCGGGGTAGATGCGTTAGACAAAGGGTACATTACCAATGGTATATTTATTCCCGGCTTGAATAGAATGAAGTCTTTTTTAGGAAGGGTCAATTACAATTATAAGAGTAATTACTTATTTACGGTTTCAATGCGTGCTGATGGAAGTTCGAAGTTTGCTTCAGGACACAAATGGGGTTACTTCCCTTCAGCTGCTTTTGCTTGGAGGGTAAGCAATGAGAAATTCCTTCAAAAATATTCTTTCATCAACGATGCCAAGTTAAGGGTAAGTATTGGTGCTACTGGTAATAACAGGGTGGGTGACAACGCTTATGCAACACTTTATACCCCAAATAGTGGCAACATAACAAGTGGTAGTTATTATTCTTTCAATGATCAGAATGTTTATAATTCGGTCCTAACACAAATGGGGAATCCAAACCTTAAATGGGAGTCTATCTTGCAACCAGATTTAGGACTTGATTTAACCATATTCAACAATATTGTCATTGGAATGGATTATTATAACAAGATAACAACAAACCTGTTGGTTAATGTTTCGTTGCCCTATACATCTGGGTTTTCAAGTGGTATTGAAAACGTAGGAGTGGTTCAAAACAAGGGGTTTGAATTTTCAATATCCACTACCAATATCAGGAAAAAGAACTTTACTTGGACATCAAGCTTTAATATTTCTTTCAATGACAATAAGCTGGTTTCCTTGGTTAGTGGGCTTGACCAAATGTTGAGTACTAAGAACATTGGGCAGCAAATGAGTCAGTTTGATTACATCGCAAAGATTGGAAAACCAGTTGCACAATTTTATGGATATGTGGCTTATGGAATGTATCAATACAAAGATTTTTATCAGGTGCCTAATGGTGCAAATGGAATATTGTATGTTCTAAAACCGGGTATTGCATACTATACCAGTTCTGCAGCCAATAGTATTTCTACTATCAATACCAACTCTTCAGTCTCTGTCCAGCCAGGCGATCCTAAGTTTAAAGACTTAAATGGAGATGGCAAATTGGATCAAAATGATTATACCACCATTGGACGGCCATTTCCTATTCACTTTGGAGGGTTTTCTAATAATTTCACTTATAAAAGATTCGATTTAAGCATATTTACGCAATGGTCTTATGGCAATCAGGTGATAAATGCAAACCGGATTGCTATGGAAGGTGGCACAAGTGCACCGCAAAGTGGTAGCTCGTTAAATGTATCTAGTGCGGGCATGGTAAACACCAACCAATTTGCTGCTTATGCAAACCGTTGGACGCCAACCAATCCAAGTAACTTGTATCCAAGGGTGAATGCAAATGCGGGAGGAACGCGACAAATATCAAGCAGGATTGTAGAAGATGCTTCTTATTTCAGGATAAAAACAGTTCAGTTTGGCTATAACTTCCCTGTAAAATGGGTTAAATCCATCAAGGCAGTTATAGCCCGTATTTATGTTTCTGCCCAGAACCTATTCACGTTTACAAAATACTCCGGACCAGATCCAGAAGTGTCTACTGCTGCTGGAAATAATTTAATGCCAGGGTTCGATTATTCACCATATCCAAGAACGAGAGTGGTAACTATTGGGGGTACAATCACTTTCTAGAAATTAAAAGAAGAAATAATGAAAAAGAAATATTTATCAATCATATTCATCGCAATCCTAATTGTTTCCTGCAATAAGTTTTTGGATACAAAACCACAGGTTGTTCTTACGCCCATTCAGGCTTTTCAAACGCCTACACAAATAACTTCTGCCATTGCTGGGGTTTATACAAACCTTAGGACAACCAACTTTTACGGGCAATATTATACTTCATGGTACACCGTGCCTACCGATGAAAGTTACTTTTATAATACAAGCTTTCCCTTTACTTATTATGCCAATAATTCATCAGATAATACAAACGGGAATACAATAGGCTTTTGGAAAGGATGTTTTCAATCAATAAATTATGCCAATACATTGTTGGACAATATTGATGCTTCTGCCGCAATTGGGCATGTAGATACCGCTTTTGTAAGGAAGGCAAAAGGCGAAACCTATTTTTTAAGGGGGTACTACTATTTTTTACTGGTGCAATGGTTTGGTGGTGTTCCCTTGGAACTTCATGCTAATACCGATCCTACAAAAGTTAACATAGCCCGGAACACTACCAAACAGGTTTACGATCAGATAATTGCAGACATGTCTATCGCCGATTCCTTATTGTACGATCAAAGCTTCCAAACCTTTAAATATTCAGATAGGGTTACGCAAGAAGCAGTAGAAGGAATTTTGGCAAGGGTTTGTTTGTATGCCGCAGGGCAGCCAACCAATGATACCAAGCGTTTTAAGGATGCCATCTATTGGGCATCTAAATTAATTAATGCGGGTACTCATGGTCTTTTGGCCAACTATTCTCAACCCTTTATTGATGAATGCCAAAACAATTATAACCTAGAAAATATTTGGGAAATAGGGTTCAACCAAAAAGGCGTTGGTATTCCTTCTGCAGGCGGAACCATTGGTGTTTATTGTGGTGTGGGAAATACAAGTGCAAGTAGTAACGCTGCCGCAACGGGGAATGCTTACGATAGTGGTTACTGCTACGCCTATGTAAAATTGCATCCAAGGTTATATTGCTCTTATGAATCTGGCGATTACAGGCGTAATTGGAACGTAGCCAACTACTCATTTTCTGGAGCTGCGGCAACCAAGATACCGATGGCTAGTAATAAATATTGGTCAAGAAACCCGGCCAAGTGGAGGCGGGAATACGAGCCGGCAATAAGTAGGTCTGTTCAGGTAACCTCCAGTACTAATTTTCCTGTATTGCGATATGCCGATGTTTTATTGATGTTGGCAGAAGCCGAAAATGAAGTAAATGGTCCAACCGCAACCGCTTACGATGCAATAAAAAAGGTTAGGGATAGAAGCATATCTCCTTTCCCAATCATAGATAGTTTGGGTGTTATTGTGGGTTCTGGTTATACATCTAAGCCCGATTTTAATTGGTCTAATTTATCAGGAACTGGTTGGAATGTAAATCCTGTCTATGTCGGAAGCACTAATGTAACTACAGGAATAACTACCTACACTGTAAATGCACTATTGGTATCTCAAGGTACAGGCGTTGGAAATGTAAGTACTGGCTTTACATCCACCCCAACAGTTTCAATAGGCAATCAATGGGCTGCGGCAACATTGTATGATACTGGTATGCAGGTAGCCGCTCCCAACGGGAAATTATATACTGTTACGGCTAAGGGAACTACTACAAGTACCCCG
>JANYEU010000311.1 GCA_025362915.1 Chitinophagaceae bacterium
TTGGGATTTACTTATCTACAGTTGGGATTTACTTATCTACAGTTGGGATTTACTTATCTACAGTTGGGATTTACTTATCTACAGTTGGGATTTACTTATCTACAGTCATAAATGCGCGGTAAAATGGCTACTTCTTATTTAGAGCATCCCTTATTTCAATCAATAATTTATCAGTACTGGATGGTTCAGGCGGAGCTGCAGGAGCGGCTTCTGCCTCTTTTTTCTTCATAGAATTAATTCCTTTTATGAAAAGAAAAACCACAAATGCTATTACAATAAAGTCTATTACCGACGTAATGAATGTGCCATATTTAACGGCCACCTCTTCTACTGCCTTGGTTATTACTTTTCCGGCAGCATCTTTTACTTCAGGAATACCATCTTTTAAAATAATTTTTTGTGAATTGAAATTCACACCACCAGTTAGCATACTGATCAACGGCATTACGATGCCATCTACAAATGAAGAAGTAATTTTCCCAAACGATGCACCCATCACAAAAGCAATGGCGGTATCTATCAAATTACCACGGAGCGCAAACTCCTTAAACTCTTTAATCATTCCCATAACAAGCTTTTTAGTTTATTTCAGAGAATGAATATAGAGATATTTCTTATTGAAGCATAAAGAAAATTGCCGCCATTCAATCACTGCCTAAAATTGAATTGTACAAATTATTATTTTACCAACCTTCCTAAACCAGACTAATCATTCCATTCATTAAAATCATTTAATCTGTGGTACAAATCCTTCATCCGCCCGCCGTATCTTCGCCTCATGCAGGATTATTTATTAGGACTAAACGAACCCCAAAGAGAAGCTGTAACGCACATAGATGGCCCATTGATGATTGTGGCGGGTGCCGGTAGTGGAAAAACAAAGGTGTTGACTACCAGAATAGCCCACCTAATGGCACAAGGAGTGGATGCATTTAACATACTCGCCCTCACGTTTACCAACAAGGCCGCTGCCGAAATGAAGGAGAGGATTCAAAAAATACTGAATAATAATGAGGCACGCAATCTTTACATAGGTACTTTTCACAGTGTATTTGCAAGGATATTGCGTGGCGAGGCAAACAGGATTGGCTACCCAAATAATTTTACCATTTATGATACCGATGATAGTAGAAGTGTTATAAAGACAGTGATAAACGAATTGCATCTGGATGATAAACACTACAAACCAAATGTGGTGGGCAACAGGATTTCTTCTGCCAAGAATGCGCTAATGGGGCCAAGGGAATACATGCTGGATTCTTACGTTCAACAAGAAGACATTAGGGCAAACCGCCCTGCCATTGGTCAGATTTATTTGGCTTATACCGCCCGTTGTTTTAAGAATGGGGCAATGGATTTTGATGATTTACTATTGAAGATGTATGAGATGCTAAATACGCAGCCCGAAGCATTGATTAAGTATCAGCGTAAGTTTAAGTATATAATGATTGATGAGTATCAGGATACCAATGCGGTTCAATATCAGATTACAAAACTGCTGGCTGCCATGAACGAAAATGTTTGTGTGGTGGGCGATGATGCACAGAGTATCTATAGTTTCCGTGGGGCTACGATTGAAAATATACTACAGTTTCAGAAGGATTATGACGACGTAAAAGTAGTGAAACTGGAACAGAATTACCGCAGTACACAGAGTATATTGAAGGTGGCTAATGAAATAATTGGCAACAACAAAGGACAGATACCAAAAGAATTATGGACTGATAACAAAGTGGGCGAAAAGATAAAAGTGGTGCGCACCATGACGGATAATGATGAAGGCAAGTTTGTAGCTGATGTTATTCAGGAGCAGAAGTTGCGTAATCATTATTTTAATAGAGACTTTGCCATTCTGTATCGCACCAATGCGCAAAGTCGTTCCTATGAAGAAAGTCTTCGGAGAATGGGCATCACCTATCGCATTTATGGTGGCGTGAGCTTTTATCAGCGTAAGGAAATCAAGGATATGCTTGCTTATCTGCGGGTGATTGTAAACCAACGCGATGAGGAAGCACTAAAACGTATCATCAATTATCCGGTGAGGGGCATTGGCAAAACGAGCATTGAGAAACTGGTCATTATTGCCAACGAACAAAATATCAGCATGTATGAGGCCGTGCAACGTGCCGGTGAGTTTGGTTTTAAAGCGGGAGCATTGGAAACCTTACAGAACTTTGTAACGATGATCCGTTATTTCCAAACCTTGCTTAACGATAAAAATGCTTACGATGTAGCGGTACAGGTAGGCAAGCATACCAATCTGGTTAAAGAATTATTTGCTGATAAAACAACCGAAGGGCTTGCCCGCTATGAAAATGTACAGGAATTACTCAACTCAATAAAAAACTGGACAGAAACCCCCGACAATGAAGATGGCGAAGTGGTAGCCAAAACCCTCGGTGCTTTTTTGCAACAGGTTACATTGTTTACCGATGCTGATGATGATAAGGAAAATGGAGATGTGGTAAAACTAATGACCATCCATGCGGCAAAAGGATTGGAATTCGGTTGTGTGTTTGTGGGTGGCGTAGAAGAAAACCTTTTTCCAAATGCAATGGCTGTAAATACCAGGGAAGAATTGGAGGAAGAAAGACGTTTGTTTTATGTAGCAGTCACTAGGGCAAAAGATAAGTTGTGGCTAACTTTTTCTAACTCACGCTATCGCTTTGGACAGTTGGTGCAAAATGATCCAAGTCGCTTTTTGGATGAGATGCCAGAGCAGTTTCTAGATAGGACAAATTCTGGTGGCGGCATGAGAAACCAAGGACACACAAGTACGGGTTTGCCTTTTGAGCGGATGCACAAGGGAATGGGTACGCCAAATGCTGGGAACGGGAATCCTGGTGGTCCCAAACCAAAACCTAGTTATATGCCACCGCCAGTTGCGCCACGTGTGAAAGAACATGTGCCAACAGAAAATTTTATAGCAAGCGATACAAGTAATTTACAGGCAGGGCAACAGGTGGAGCATCAGAAGTTTGGCTTTGGAATAGTGCTTAAGGTGGAAGGTTCTGGTCATAACCCAATTGCTAATATCGACTTTAAGCAAAATGGAGAGAAGAAGATAATGCTTAATTATGCCAAGCTTCGGATTGTGGAGTAAGGAAACTTAATCACAAGGTACAAAAGGGTTTCACGAGGGACACAAAGTTTGGTTTTATTGATTGATAGTGTTCCTTGTGTTTCTTTTCCTTGAGTTCTTTGTGGTTAAATCTCTACTTTTATTAAACTTTATAATATGGCAGGAAAAAATAGCACACTTGACGTAGATGAATTAAACGAGGACTTTCTAAAAGGAACCCGTTTACTATCTATTACTGCCCCAATGAAGAAGCATCAGTTTTGTTTGAAGTTAAACAATCTACTCAACCTAAATTTTAAGCTATGCAGCGAGAAGGAAGTTCCTATTGAGAAGAAAAATAGGAAGTATTATTTCTCTATCTTTCAATCGACTGAGCCTACCAATCCTTTTATGGAATACATTATCTATCATACGCAATATGATGGCGAATATTTGCTTCCCGAACTAAAGCATACCGATTTTTTGTGGCTTATTAGGGGTAATGCTATAGAAGAAGATCATTTTAACTTCATCAAACAAGGAATAAAATCTATTAATGGTGTTCAGTTGGTAGCTGAAATATATCCTGAACAAATAAAAAGCAAAGGAAATTTAATGTTTGAATAGAAAAAAAGTCGAAAGTCGAGAATTGAAAGTGAGCATCATTAAATCATTCAAATCACCCTAATCATAATTTATGGTTACAAAAGAAAAACTTAGGATAGATAAATATTTGTGGTCAATCAGGCTTTTCAAAACAAGAAGTTTGGCTTCTGAAGCGTGTGAAAAAGGGAAGGTAAAGCTAAATGGCGGCTCGGTAAAAGCTGCCAAAACGGTAAATGTGGGCGATGAATATGAGGTGAAAACTGAGGCAAGGAAATGGTTGATAAAAGTTACAGGATTGGCACATAATAGGGTTGCCTATGCCGAGTCTCTCAACTATTATATAGACATTACTCCCGAGGAAGAGTTGGATATTACCAAGTTTCAGCCCTCTTCTTTTCAAACTGGCAAGCGTTTGAGCAAGGTGGGCAGACCAACCAAAAAAGAACGGAGGGATTGGGATGGATACATGGAATAGATGACGCTGAATGATTCCACTCAACCATTTCGTATATTGAACAATCCATGTTGAATATTCCACTAACCATTTCGTGTTTTCGACTATCCATGTTGCATATTCCACATACCATTATGTATTTTGAACAATCCATGTTTAATATTTAAAAAGCTGAAATGAGGCGTAGATACAATGTAGACATCTTTTTAAGTGATACGAATACCTTTTCTTTGTATCTATTCACCAGAAATTCTCTTATTGATTAATCTAAACAAAATGAAAAAAATAATTTTATTCTTAATGTTGGCTGTGGTTGTAGGCACTGGTTTGAGAGCGCAAAAACAAGTGAATGATTCTAGCAAACAAATGCACAAGGGATATAAGGAATCCGTTTTTCCTGGTGGTAAGGAAGGATGGATAAATTATGTACAATCCAACGTAAACGGAGCTTTGGGAAAGTATATTCCCAATCCACAAGGACTGCAAAAGGTGCAGCAGAGTGCGTATGTTACTTTTAAGATAGGTGCGGATGGCAGCATTACGGATGTGGAGGTAACAAATGCCACTGAGTTGAACCCCAAATTAGTAGAAGAAGCATTAAGGGTTATAAAGGGTAAGTCCTAAGTGGACGCCCGCAATGAGTGATGGAGCGTTTATTACCGAAAAAGGAACGCAAACCATTACATGGGAACATGGAAAGAAATAACAATTAATCTAAATAAATGAAAAGGACAATTTTAATTACAATAGTAATACTTGTTTGGACTAATGGGCTAAATGCTCAAAGGAAAACGATTGTTTCTAAGGACACTACCTTATCTGATGGGTTTATTGGGATGTCTCCAACAGGTGATAGCATATTTAGGAGGGTTCATTTTGAAGCCGAGTTTCCTGGTGGTGCAGCTGGGTGGAAGAGTTATCTTGAACAAAATTTAGATGCATCCCTGGGTGATAGATATATTAAAATTCCAATAGGGCGG
Source organism: Chitinophagaceae bacterium (assembly GCA_025362915.1). Lineage (GTDB taxonomy): Bacteria > Bacteroidota > Bacteroidia > Chitinophagales > Chitinophagaceae > Parasediminibacterium. Next base: position 5,102 of record JANYEU010000311.1, read on the forward strand.
CTTTATGCTAAAGCAACTGTTGCCCTAAATTTTCAAGTAAGTAAAGAAGGAGATGTTTTTGATGTAAAAGCAGATAGTCTTTCAATTGCTACTGTCCACAAAAAGCTAGTTGCGGAAGCGATTAGAATTATAAAAGAATCTCCTAGATGGTCACCAGCTTGGCAGAATGGTCATCGTGTTGCCTATCGGGCAAAACAATCAATATCTTTTGTTTCTAGAAATACACTTGATTAATTTTAATCTAACCCCCCACATGCAAATAGACATTATCACCGTAGCACCCGAATTATTGGATAGTCCTTTTAGTCATAGCATCATGAAAAGGGCGCAGGACAAAGGCTTACTTACCGTGCGTACACACAACCTCCGGGAGTGGGCTATTAACAAACACGGACAGGTGGACGATTATCAATATGGCGGCGGCGCAGGCATGGTAATGATGTGCGAACCATTGGCTAACGCAATAGAACACCTGCAAAAAACAACCACTTATGATGAGATAATTTATATGACGCCGGATGGACCTACCTTTCAGCAGCAGATGGCTAACCATTTATCGATGGCGGAGAATCTATTGATTATTTGTGGGCATTATAAGGGCATCGACCAGCGCATTCGCGATTTGTATGTTACCAAAGAGATTTCTATTGGAGATTATGTGTTGAGTGGTGGCGAACTAGCCGCTGCCGTGGTGGTGGATGCTATTGGCAGATTGATACCGGGTGTATTGAATGATGAAACATCCGCTTTGTTTGATAGTTTTCAGGATAACCTATTGGCGCCCCCGGTTTATACCCGTCCGGCAGAGTTCAAGGGATTAAAAGTACCTGATATATTACTTACTGGTCATCCCCTAAAAATAGAAGATTGGCGCATGGAGCAAAGCCTGCAACGCACCAAAGAAAGAAGACCAGACATTTTAAAAGACTAATTTTATTTGCCACAAAGACGCTAAGGCAGAAAGAAGCACTAAGTTTTTACGTTTATTCTTA